>JAUXNR010000257.1 GCA_030682755.1 Flavobacterium sp. | reverse complement strand
CGGACAAGTTTTTTAATATTGATGCTGATAAAATAGAAGCTGCAATTACTAAAAAAACCAAAGCCGTATTAGTCGTTCATTTATATGGACAAGCGGCAAACATGAGGAGAATAAAAGAGATTACAGATCAGTATGATTTATTCTTAGTTGAAGATTGTGCTCAGAGCCATGGCGCCAAGTTTGATAATAGAACAACCGGTACATGGGGTGATATAGGATGTATCAGTTTTTATCCAACTAAAAATTTGGGAGCTTTTGGTGATGCTGGTTGTATAGTAACTGACAATTACGATATCTACGAGAAGATTCACATGATGAGAAATTACGGAAGTAAAATAAAATACCAGAATGATGTTCTTGGTGTAAATTCTAGGCTAGATGAACTACAAGCTGCCTTACTCAATGTGAAGTTAAGACATTATCCTGACCTTAAAAAAGAGAGAATTTTGTTAGCAGAAAAATACTTAAGATTGATAAATAACAAAAAAATTAAGCTTCCTGAGATTAGAGATGGGGCTGATGCAATTTGGCATTTATTTGTTGTGAAAATGGAAAACAGAGATCACTTTCAAGAATATTTGAGCACAAATGACATAGGCTCTCAGATACACTATCCTATACCACCACATTTATCAAAAGCATATGATTATTTAGGGTTTCAAAAAGGTGATTTTCCAATAACTGAAGATTATGCAGAAACGATAATCAGTTTGCCGATGTTTGATGGAATGACTGATGAAGAAGTAATGTATGTAATTGGAGTAATAAATAGATACTGAGGTAATATTTTATGAGCAGAAGGAAATTATTCGTTGAAAATGTATTTGCCTATGGGTTTATCAATATTCTCAATAAAATTGTTCCGTTTTTATTATTGCCTATTATCACAAGGATGATACCAAATGCGTCAGATTATGGTATATATAACATGTTTTTGTTGATAGTGGGGATTGGAACTCCACTTGCAATTCTTGGACTTTATGATGCTATGTTTAGACAGTATTTTGAGAATGTTGATCAACAGTATAGATATGATGTGACTACAACAACACAAAGAATAGTTTTATATTCATCAATCGTAATCAGTGCACTAATTATTTTGCTTAGTAAAAGAATTTCATTAATGCTCTTTGGTGTAATCACATATGAGAACATTGTCACTCTTGCGGGCATATGTGTTTTTTTGGGAGCTAACTTAAATCCAATTCAAGCGCCTACCAGAATGCAAAATGAAAGAAAAGTATTTCTATACTCTGGGCTGCTCAGTTC
>JAUXNR010000248.1 GCA_030682755.1 Flavobacterium sp. | reverse complement strand
GAAGGCCGTTTCAACAGACATCAACCCAAAAGACAAACTAATTCCCGTTTTAGCCAAACGAATGTATTTAGCGATGCGTGATCCTGCCAGACCCGGAGTGGGAATTGCCGCTCCTCAGGTTGGCATTAATAAAAATATTATTTGGGTGCAACGTTTTGATAAGCCCAATGAACCCTTTGAATATTACATCAATCCAAAAATCGTTTGGCGTTCCAATCTAATTCGAAAAGGAGCAGAGGGCTGTTTGTCCATTCCTGATGAACGAGGAGATGTGTATCGAAATTATACCATACAAATTTCCTATTTCGATGCTCAGGGAAATTTCAAACAAGAAGTAATTGAAGGGTTTACAGCCGTTATTTTTCAACATGAGATTGACCATTTAAATGGTGTTTTGTTTACTGACAGAATTATAGAACAACAAGTGTATAAAGAAAATCCATTAAGTGAAACTATAAAATTATCCTTAGAAAGCGAAACAAAAAGATAGTTATAACGAATTCAACCTAACTTGTTATTTCAATAAATAGTACACAAGTAACACTTTTGATTTTTTTTAAATAATGTATCTTTGCCCAAACATTCAAGTTATGGTTACCACTGAAGCTGCAACACAATTAGAACTTTACTTTCAACAATTTCGAAACAATATCATCGGAATTGATCAGGAATTTAGTTCTCCTTTCGGAAAACAAAAAATTATTTATACGGATTGGACAGCCAGTGGAAGATTGTATCGTTCCATTGAAGAGAAGTTGATGCATCAGTTTGGTCCTTTTGTAGCCAATACCCATACAGAAACCACCATTACAGGAACGGCAATGACCATGGCTTATCATGAAGCACGTGCCATCATTAAACGACATGTAAATGCCAATTCAAATGATGTTTTAATTACTGACGGAACCGGAATGACGGGTGTTGTAAATAAGTTTCAACGCATTTTAGGTTTGCGAATTCCTGAAAATTTAAAAGAATTTACTACGATTCCTGATGCCTTAAAACCGATTGTTTTTATTTCGCACATGGAACACCATTCCAATCAAACTTCATGGTTGGAAACCATTGCCGATGTGGAAGTAATTCCTGCAGATGATGAAGGACTGTTTTGTATAAACGAATTAAAAAAATTAGTTGAAAAATACCAGGACCGTGTTTTTAAAATTGCGTCAATCACTTCGTGTTCCAATGTAACTGGAATCAGAACACCTTACCATGAAGTGGCTAAATTAATGCACCAAAACAATGGAGTGTGTTTTGTGGATTTTGCCTGTTCAGGGCCGTATGTTGAAATTGATATGCATCCGGAAGATCCGGAAAGTTATTTGGATGCCATTTTCTTTTCACCACACAAGTTTTTAGGAGGTCCGGGAACTTCAGGAGTTTTAGTGTTTAATCAAAATTTATATAAAAATAATGTACCTGATTGTCCCGGTGGCGGCACTGTGAGTTGGACAAACCCTTGGGGCGAACACAAATATATTGACAACATTGAAGACAGAGAAGATGGGGGAACTCCCGGTTTTCTGCAAGTGATTAAAACCGCTTTGGCCATTCAACTCAAAGAAAAAATGGGTGTTCAAAATATTTTAGAACGCGAACATGAATTGGTAGCCTATATCTTCGAACAATTAGGAGCTATTGAAAATATTAAAATTTTAGCAGGTCAACACCAAAACCGATTGGGTGTAATTTCGTTTTATATTGACGAGTTGCATTTTAATTTGGGTGTAAAAATGCTAAACGATCGATTTGGTATTCAAACACGAGGTGGTTGCAGTTGTGCCGGAACGTATGGTCATTATTTGCTGCATGTGGACCAACAAACATCCAATGATTTGGTATGCCAAATTACCTCAGGTGATTTAATTAAAAAACCGGGATGGATCAGAATGTCCATCCATCCAACCACAACTTCTGAGGAAATTAAAAAAGTGTGCGAAAGTATCAAACAAGTAGCCGCAAATCACAAAACTTGGAGTGAAGACTATCGTTATGATGGAAAAACGAATAATTTCTACCATAAAAACGATGCAATTCCTGAAAAAGAAATGGTAAAAAGTTGGTTTCTGTAATTAGCTTACTTTCTTTTTATGTTTCCAACGTTTGTGGGTCCACAAATAAAATTCAGGAGCTTCCAATATCTGAGCTTCTACTT
>JAUXNR010000234.1 GCA_030682755.1 Flavobacterium sp. | reverse complement strand
ATGCTTTCCAAGTTGAAAACACCACAATGTGAAATAAATGATTTGAATCGTTTGTTGTGGATTCCTGCCAAATAAAAGACCGAATACCCACCATAACTAGCTCCTACCGCACCTAAACGGGCTTTGTCAACATAAGATTCTTTGGCCACATCATCAATGGCTGATAGATAATCATCCATCACTTGTCCGCCCCAATCTTTACTGATTTGCTCATTCCATTCCACACCATGACCGGGCATTCCTCTGCGGTTTGGAGCAACTACTACATAGCCTTGTGAAGCCATCAAACTAAAATTCCATCGGAAGGAATAAAATTGCGATAAAGCCCCTTGTGGCCCACCTTGACAGTATAACAAAGTTGGATATTTTTTAGTCTTATCAAAGTTAGGTGGTAGCATTACCCATACTAACATTTTTTTGCCGTCTGTTGTGGTTACAAATCTTTTTTCAAAAGTTGGCAAAGCTAATTTACTGTAAATTTCATCGTTGACTTTGGTCAATTGAATCCATGTTTTTTTCTTGAAATCATAAGAGAAAATCTCTTTTGCATGATTCATATCGGTTCTGCCAACAATAATTTTATCGCCTGAAAAACCAACAATATCAGTTACATCAAAATCACCTGATGTAATTTGATGAACTGTTATGGCAATTCTGGTTAATCCCGGAAAATTAACTTCAAATAATTGTTTGGTTCCGTCAACAGGAGCTAAAAAATATACTTTTTTCCCATCAGCACTCCAGTTGAAACTGTCTACAGTTCCGTCCCAATTGGCTGTTAGGTTCATATCCATTCCTTTAAAACGAACAATTATATCGTTTTTATCGGCTTCATAGCCATCGCGTTTCATTTGTAACCATGATAGTTCGCCGTTGGGTGAAATCGTAGGATGGGTGTCGTAACCTAAATTGCTTTCGGTTAAATTTTTTGTTGTTTTTGTATCTAAATTATATTCAAATAAATCAGTATTCGTAGATGTGGCATATGCTGTACCTGATTTCTTTTTAGAAACATAGATGATACTTTTACCGTCTTTTGACCATACATAATCTTCATCTCCACCAAAAGGTCTTTGTGGGGAATCATAAGGCTCGTCTTTCATGATGTCAAAAAAGGAGTCGTCTTTATTCACTTCCGAAAAGCCAACATGATTGTGTTTTCCATCATTCCAACTATCCCAATGACGATAATTCAATCCGTTGTATACTTGTACATCTGATTTGTCTAATTCCGGATAAAAATCTTTACCGTGAATTTTTTCAATTTTCACCTCTTTATGAGCGAGTAAATATTTTCCATCAGGTGAGATATTTTTATCAGTTAACAGCTCTTTGGTATCTGTAACCTCAGTTGGGTTTCCGCCATTAATTGGAATACTGTACGTTTTAGAATTAGATTTGTTTTCTGTTACTGAAGGTGTAGAAACTTTGTAAAGTATGCTTTTCCCGTCTTTAGAGATTCCTAGAGGAGATACTCTCCCTAGTTCCCATAATGTTTCCGGAGTTAATACATTTTGAGCAGTTATTGACGTAATACTCATAGAAATTGCTAAGGTTAAGATGGCTATTTTCATTTGATTCATTTTTGAATCCATAAATATACAATTCTACTCTTTTTTAAATGAGTTTTAACCAAAAAAAAACAGACTACCATAGATAGTCTGTTTTTAGCATTTAGTTGTTTAGGTATTTTATTTTTTTACGATTAGGAACTCACTTCTTCTGTTTTCAGCGTGTTGTTCTTCGGTACAATTTTCACCACAATCTACTTTTGGTTCAGATTCTCCTAAGCCTTT
>JAUXNR010000229.1 GCA_030682755.1 Flavobacterium sp. | reverse complement strand
ATACATCAAACAATTATTTCCACACAAAAAAGTAAAAGAATTCGATTTAGTGAAATCAAAAATCGAAGCCCGAGATAATGCGTTGCACCTAGATTGTTGTTTTCAACCTGTTGGAACAAATAAGGGAATCATTTATAAAAGCGGTTTCCGTGAAGAAGCCGATTATGTTTTTTTGGTGAACCTTTTTGGAAAAGAAAATCTTTTTCACATCACACGAGACGAAATGTATCATATGAATTCTAACGTATTTTCAATTGCACCTGATGTAGTTGTTTCCGAAAGAAACTTCACCCGATTAAACAATTGGTTTCGAGAAAATGGTTTCACCGTAGAAGAAATTCCATACGCTGAGATCGCTAAACAAGAAGGATTACTCAGGTGTTCAACATTACCATTAGTAAGAGATAAATATCAGCAGGTTTAATAGCAGTTAACGACTTTTAAACTTTTAAACAGTAAACCTTTAAACAAAAAAACTATGAACCAAACAACCAACACCATCCTCATGATCCGTCCCGTTGCCTTCAGAATGAACGAGCAAACGGCTGTGAATAATTATTATCAAAAAGTACTTGACAATACAACTCCTGCTACCGTGAATGCAAAAGCTCAACAAGAGTTTGATGCATTTGTAGAAAAACTTCAAAAAGTGGGTGTGAATGTAATTGTGGTAGATGATACACTAGATCCCGACACGCCAGACAGTATCTTTCCAAACAACTGGATTTCGTTTCACGAAAATGGTGATGTAACCTTATATCCTATGTTTGCTGAGAATCGTCGTTTGGAAAGAAGAGAAGATATTTTAGACATCATTGAAGATAGAGGTTTTGTCATCAATGAAATCATGGATTATACCTCTGCAGAAGACGATGGCTATTATCTCGAAGGAACCGGAAGTATTCTTTTAGACAGAGATAATGCTAAAGCCTATTGTGCTCTTTCACCTCGTGCCGATGAAGAATTATTCATCGAGTTTTGTGAAGATTTCGATTTGGCTCCGGTTATTTTTGAAGCTTATCAAACTGTCAATGGTGAACGAAAACACATTTATCATACTAATGTTATGATGTGTTTGGCAGAGACTTTTGCCGTGATATGTGCCGATTGTATCGATGACAAAAAAGAACGAAAAATGGTGTTAGACAACTTGCGTGCCGATGGAAAAGATATCATTCTCATCACCGAAGACCAAGTGAACAATTTTGCCGGAAACATGTTACAAGTGAAAGGAAAAGATAATAAACGGTATTTGGTGATGAGTAATTCTGCTCATCAGAGTTTAACCAAAGCACAATTACATAAAATTGAAGAACACTGTGAAATCATTTCATCCAGTTTAGATACAATTGAAGCTTGTGGAGGAGGAAGTGCCCGTTGTATGATGGCCGAAGTCTTTTTACCACTAGATGAATAAGTTAATGATTCGTTTTTGTCAAAGTTTTGAGCTTTGAGAAAGCGTAACCATCAATATCTTAAAGCCCAATTTCTAAAAGTTTACTATTAGTTTTTGGGTTTTTGTTTTGACTTTACTTTACTGAACTCTTTCTTAGGGGTGCCACAACCATGGCTTTACTATGGCTTTGACTTGTCCTTGACTCGTCCTAAATTAACTATACAATTTGTTAAAATCTGTCACCGTTAGTGCTTTATTCTAGCTTTATTTATGCATTATATACGTTTTAACTATACTATTGACCCGTCTGTGACCCGTCCTAAAATAACTATGGAGGTTATGATGTAATTGCATCATGTAAGTTTGCTGAAGTTTCCAAGCTGATGTGTAATTCAATTTACTAGCATCACTAAAAATCCAAGTTGTGGTGCTTGGATTTTTTCATTTATAACACCTTTATAATTAGTTAAATAAAAAATTTAACACAAGCAACACTAAATTTATTTAGAATAAATAAAAATAAGAACATATATTTGCGGAAGTTTATTTAGAAACATTCTTAATAATGAAGCAACTCATTTTATTCTTTTTCACTCTTATCCAAGCAGTTCAATTGCTTTATTCTCAAGAAATTGATACCACTAAAACCATTGAATTAAAAGACGTAGTTGTGACCGGACAATTTGAACCACAAGCGTTAAAGAAATCGGTTTTTAATGTGAAAGTAATATCTCAAAAGGATATGCAACAATTGGCTGCAACAAATTTGGCAGATGTATTAAATCAATATTTAAACATAACCATTCAGCCTAACGGAATGGAAGGCAGGTCAACCGTTTCGTTATTTGGTTTAGACAGTCAATATTTTAAAATTTTTGTAGATAATATCCCATTGGTCAATGATTCAGGATTAGGAAATGCAATTGATTTAACTCAAATCAATCTCAATGACATTGAACGAATTGAAATCATTGAAGGTTCAATGGGGGTGACTCACGGAGCCAATGCCGTTAGTGGTATTTTGAATATCATTACCAAAAAGTCCGTTGCAAAAGATTGGGAAATCAATGTGGCTGTTCAAGAAGAAACTGTAGGGAAAGAATATGCTTGGTTTAACAAAGGTCGTCACATTCAAAATATTCGTTTGGCTCATAGAATTTCTGAAAAATGGAATTTTAGTATCGGACTCAATAGAAATGATTTTGCCGGATTTTTTGACGACAGACAAGGAATCAATTATGAAAATAATGACGGTAAAAGAGGCTATCGATGGTTGCCGAAAGAGCAATGGGTTTCTAATGCTTTTTTACAGTATAAAACCAATTCCTATAAATTGTTTTACAAAGTAGACTATTTAAACGAAGAAGTAACTTTTGCCAACGCCACCGTAACTACCATTGTAAATCCGCCTTTTGGAGAAAGTAAAGTAGCAAATGATCAACGGTTTTATACAAACAGATGGTTTCATCATTTGAATGCTTCGGGAAATTTACAGGAGACATATCCGTTTGCGGTATCCGTTTCTTATCAAAGTCAGTTTAGAGATCAAGAGAAATTTCAATATGATATTACCAATCAATCTGAACAAAATAATTCGAGAAGTACAGACCAATTTTCTAAAGTAGCTTATTCAACCGGAACAATTTCCAATTTATTTCAAAACCAAAAATGGGATGCTCAATTGGGATATGAGCTTGTTTTAAACGAGGGGTTTTCCCGAGTGGTTGGAGAAAATAATTTTCCTAAAGAAGTTCAAAAAGATATCAATAACTATGATGCTTTCTTTTCAACAGAATACAAAGTATCCGAGAAATTAGCCTTGCGTTCCGGTTTGAGATATTCCATTCAAAATCAGTTTGAAAATCAATATGCGGCATCATTTGGGTTGCGATATTTATTGCCGAGGGATGTAGAATTCCGTTTAGGTTTAGGAAGGTCGTATCGAACGCCAAACTTTGAAGAATTGTATTCTGAAATTATTTTTTCCGGACATTTCTTTGTTGGCAATGAAGACTTAAATCCGGAAACGAGTACTTCCATTGACTCAAGTATCAAAAAGAATTTTTTGTTTGAAAATCTAAAAGGACAAACCCAATTTGCGGTCAATTTTTTGGATGTGAATGACCGAATTGAAATGGCTTTACTTGAAGTGGACCCTATTGCCAAATCACAATACATCAATATCAGTTTGTATCAAATGTGGAATTTTGCATGGACAAATCAATTGCAATGGAAAAATTTTACAGGAAATTTTGGCATCTCTCTGGTTGGAATTTCTCAAGAAATCAATAACGGCGAGAGTGTTTCAGACAATTCTTTTTTATTCACCAAACAATTCAACAGTTCCCTTTCTTATGCTTTGCCCAAATCAGAAATGGTTATGGCAGCCTACTTCAAATACAATGGCAAGCAACAACAATTTGTGGCTTCTTTTGATGATTCCGGAAATCCAACATTCAAAAAATCAGTAATAGATGCTTTTAGTTGGTTGGATGCTTCCTTAAAAAAAGGATTTTACTCCAATGCTTTTGAAGTAACACTTGGAGCCAGAAATATTCTTGATATCACAGCAGTCAACCAATCACAACCCAATTCCGGAGCAGCACACCCCGTTGGATCCTCTGTTTTGTTGGGCTATGGCCGATCGTTTTTTTTAAAACTTGTATATAACCTTACTCTTTAATATTTATTTATATGAAAAAATGTCTTTCCAGTTTCGTTGTTTTTTTGATGCTTGTTGCATCAGGTTGTTCAGAAGATGATAGTACTACTGCCTCATCAAATGCTGTGGCATTCGCAAATGCTTCGGTCAATATTTCGCAAGAAGTTACAACTGTTTCATTGGTTTTTCAAAACCCGACCACAACATCGGGAACAGTTTCACTTGCACTATCAGGAACTTTAACGCAGTATGGTGTAGATTTTTCAACACTTCCTGCTGCAGACAACAATGTGTTGGTTGTGCCTTTTTCTGCAAACGCCACTACTGCTTCATTTACTTTTAACCGTTTGGTTGAAGCTACAGAAGATCAAATTAAAAACGCTGTTTTCACCATCACAGCCATTTCAGAAGCTTCGATAACCATTCCGGAGAATACCAAATCAATCCAATTGAATTTTGATGAATCACCCATAGTTACAGCGGTTAAAAGTCCAACCGTTGGTGGCCCTACTGTTCCCAATCAGGTATTTTTTGATTTAAGTTCCGGTATTGAAACATCGGTTGAACGCACCAAATGGGATTTAGGATTTTATGGTGGTTCAGATTTCCGTGTAGCCATTAACGGTTCACTGAAAATGGCCATCAAACAAACAGAAAATACAGACATCACTTTACCGCTTCCGATTGACAATACTGTAGCTGTAGGCGAAGGCGGAGCAACCGGAGTAACCAACGGAAATCCGGCTTATGTTGACGGACCCAATGGTTTAATTACGCAAACAGCCATGCAAGCCATTTCAGCCACTGATTCTGATAACAAAGTCTATTTGGTGAACTTGGGTTACGGAATTGCGAATGTAGCTCCAAATGTAGGAAGTGTTAATCCTTATGGTGATGCACGAGGTTGGAAAAAAATCAGGGTTTTACGAAGCGGTAACGATTACAAATTGCAATATGCAAATCCGGAAGCAACTACTTTTTCTGAGGTGATTATTACTAAAAATAATGCTTATACCTTTACTTTTTTCAGTTTAACAACAAATCAAGTTGTGGCAGCAGCACCTCAAAAAGAGAAATGGGATATTTTATTTACACCATTTACCAACCACACTAATTTTGGTGGAGGCACTTATTCTTATGCCTTTCAGGATTTTATCGTAACCAACAGAAATGGAGGAACCAGAGCTTATGAGGTATTAAATAGCCTTGGCGTAGTGTATTCACAATTTACATTGAATAATGTAAACGCTGACAATTTTAACTTAGAGACGTCAATAGACCAACGAGTTATTGGAGCTAATTGGAGAAATGGAGGAGGGCCAACGTCACTTCCAAGTCCGAGAGACGATCGCTTTTATGTGATAAAGGATGCTGCCGGTAACATTTATAAAGTGCGATTTATAGCTATGACCAATGCCGCAGGCGAAAGAGGAAATCCAACATTTGAATACCAAAAACTAAATTAAAATGCGTCTCTATTATTTTTTTATTTGTTTGTTATTTTCGGGGGCTTATGGACAAAATAAGCCTCTCGAAAATCAAAGAATAGTAACCTTAAACGGAGCTATCACTGAGATGGTTTGTGCACTTGGTCACCAAGATAAAATTGTGGCTACAGATGTTACAAGCAGCTATCCAACGTCTTTAAAAGTTAAAGATTTAGGTCATGTTCGTTCGCTTTCTATCGAATCGGTTATGGCGTTAAAACCAACGCTGATTTTAG
>JAUXNR010000220.1 GCA_030682755.1 Flavobacterium sp. | reverse complement strand
AAAAAGATAATTTCAATTTAAGCTTTTCAAGAAGAGTGGACAGACCAAGTTTGGGTCAAGTGAATCCTATCAGGGAATGGAGTAGCCCAACTATTGATCAGGAAGGTAATCCGAATTTGACACCACAGTTCACAAATTCTGTAGAGTTGAATTATACGCGTTCCACTAAAATTGGTTCCATAACATCCGGAGTATTTTTCAGATATGTGAATGATCCTATTACTCAGGTATTCATCCAAAGTCCGTATGATGAAAACAAAAAGTTGATGACTTTTGACAATTTTAGTAACTCGATTCAATACGGAATTGAAACGTCAGGAAACTTGAAGTTTAAAAAATGGTGGAGCACTAACTTCGGTGTGGATGCATATTTCAGAGAAGTTACCGGTTTTGTTGAAAACATTGACAGAGATTTGGTTGAAAAAACTGTTTTAACTGTTCCTTTCAATGCCAGAATGAATCATGATTTTAATGTAACCAAAGATTTCAGAATCACATGGTTTAGTATGTATCGCAGTGCGGTTGATGATTTGCAATTTAACAGTAAAGATATGTGGCGTACTGATTTAGGCGTTCGATACAACATCTTAAAAAACCAAGGTTCAATCAGTGTTCGATACAATGATATCTTTAATAAAATGAGAGCTCGTTTTTATGGTGAAAATCCAGATCAAGTTGACGGGCAGTTCCGTTGGGAAAGCCGCATGTTAAATGTGAATTTTAACTACCGTTTTGGAACCGGAAAAAACAGAGCAATGCAACGCAAGCAAAGAGATAAAAACGAAACCCAAGGTGGAGGATTGTTTTAAAAACAGAAAAAGGTTGTCTCTGAAACGGACAACCTTTTTTTATAGTAATTAGTGATTAATTTACCATCTGATGATTACGCTTCCCCAGGTGAATCCACTTCCAAAGGCGGCTAAAACTACCAAATCTCCTGATTTGATTTTACCTTTCTCCCAAGCTTCAGTAAGAGCAATCGGAATGGAAGCTGCTGTAGTGTTTCCGTATTTTTGAATGTTGTTATACACCTGATCGTCTGTTAATCTGAATTTTTGTTGGATGAATTGAGAAATCCTCAAATTCGCCTGATGCGGAATCAACATATTGATATCGGCAACCGTTAGATTATTCGCTTGTAATCCTTCGTTAATTACTTCACTAAATCGAACTACTGCGTGTTTAAACACATATTGACCATTCATGTAAGGGAAGAAACTTTCGTCGTTTGGGTCGTTGTCTTTTAAAATATCTGTAACCCAACGTTTTCCCATTCCGGGAGCTATAACCGCAAGTTCTTCGGCATGTTGTCCTTCTGAATGCAAATGTGTGGACAATATTCCTTTGGTCAAATCTTCTTCTCTTGAAATCACCGCTGCTCCTGCTCCATCACCAAAAATTACGGATACGCCCCTACCTCTGGTGGTCATATCCAATCCGTAAGAATGTAA
>JAUXNR010000219.1 GCA_030682755.1 Flavobacterium sp. | reverse complement strand
AAACAAAAAATCCCGCCATAAAAAACTGCCTGAAGCTAAGTTACATAATGTGGTCTTATAGTACTTTTTCTCCCACGCTTATGCGAGCATCCAGCCGCCAAAAAGTCCTATAAGCACATTATGTAAAATAGCCAACACCACAGGCAAGAACGGCAAAAAAGCCCCAAAGCCGCTTCGCTTTTTTGCCGTTCTTGCAGCCGTGCCTTTTGCCCACGCTCCCCACCCGGAGAAAGCGGTACAGGGGCAAAAGAAAAAGATTTATTTTTTGTGTTGATTGATTGAAAACTAACGCCCTGCGGTTGTTTGCTCATTTTTTCAGAAGATTGCCAAGAAGATTTATCTGCCAAATGAAAATTAGGGAAAGGCAATCTTCCAAAAAAATCGAGCCGAAAATTTACAACGCAAAAAGCTGAAGTAAATTTTTTTTTTTTCATCTGAAGAACCTGAAAGAACTGAAAATATTGACTGTCAAATCCCTGCGGGGCTTTTGTTCAGATGAAAGAAAAAAGTATAGTGAAAATAACTATCTTTGTCGCTAATGGGTTGCATCAAACTGGACATATTAGAAAAGTCGTTTGTACCGATGAAAGTCGTGTACAGAAATTTTGATGTGGAGCAAAAAAGCGTACAGAGGTTTTTAAGTATTGACCCATTGGCGGAGAATTCAAGACGATGGTCACCGTATAATTATGCTTATAATAATCCGATAGTTTTTGTTGATCCTGATGGTATGCAGGCGGTTGCAGCGGATGTTTCTAAAAAATTGGTTGAAGAATCACTAGATGTAAATGTTGATATTGGTTATGGGAGAACAGTTACAACAGATCAATTTTCAGGTTCATTCAGTTACTCTGGAGCAAAAGTATCAGTTAATAAGCATAAAATTGATAATAATGCCAGAAAGTGGTTAGAGGCAGGAGGTTATAAACCTGATGAAAATATATCTAATGTTGAATATAAAGAGACATATGCTCAAAAGATGGTTGATGACGTAATACCTCTTGATATTTTGTATAAAGATGCGGGTAATCCAAATGTTAAATATGCTAACAATATAGAAGGAGCAAATGCTGAATACAGTTTAGATAAAACTGTTTGGGTCTCTTATAAATCATTTACTACTAATTTAGGATTATTTTATGATTTGATTCATGAAGGAATGCATGCTTGGGATCATCATAATGGTTATTTAAAAGCTTTTGGGTGGAATGGCAAGGATAAATTATCTGACATTGTAAGGGCGGCTACAGAAGTAAGGGCTTATCAAATTGAAAAATGGTTTGGAAATATATTTAGAGATGATTTAAATGAGAAATTATACCAAAGTTACTTAAAGATTGCTAATGCCAATATAAAACTTCCTTATCAAATAAAAAGTTACCCGGTATTTTTTAATAATATTCAAAGAAATTAATGATGAAAAAAAATCAGGTTAAACATTTAACAGTGTGTATTATATATTTAAGCATTTTGTTTTTTGTAAGTTGTAAAAAGATAAATAACAAAACAGAAGTTAAATTTGAGCTTTTGAACAGCAAAATTATAACAATACAAAATGATAGCATTCAATATTTAAGAAGGTATTCTGACGAAAAGGAAAAATCTTTGTCGTTAAATATTCTAAAATATAAAATTACAAATACTTCCAGCAAAAAGTTGCTCTTTGTAATTAATTTTGATGAATTAAATGAGGACAATTTTTATTTTCAAATAGTAGACTCAGTTAGCTTATTAAAAACACCAAATAATCCATTAGTGAATTTTACTGACGTTTCAGTTCCTTATTTAACATTTAAGATGTATCAAGATTCAATTAAAAAGAGTAATTATTTAAATATGGGTATCAAATATAAAAATATTGAAAAATATCATAAGTATATTAGTTATTCATTCATTTTAAATCCTAATGAGTCAAAAACATTGCAATCATTACTTTCGTTACCTATTGTTGAAGAATTAAATCTTTTAACACATTCCAGCCCTTATTATTTTAAAAACCTTGAAAATGGCGATCGGCTATTTTTAACCTATGAAATGAATTTTTCAGATTATAAAGATGTTCTTCAAGATTGGCAAATAGAGGAATTGAAGAAAAATAATGTAGAATTTTTTGAAGGTAGACTTACTTCAAATTCAGTTCCTATCAAATTAATAAATTTAAAAGATTAAGAAAAAGGGTAATGTCCCAAATTAGGGCATGGTCTAAATTTTAAAATTAAATATTTGAAAAACAGCAGTTAGCATAAAAGCTGAATGCTGTTTTTTATATAAAAATAGACTTTAAATGATTAGAGTAATGTTCCAAAGTTAGTGATGAATCAATAATCACAATTTAACCCTGATACCTCTTTAAAACTACTTACAGTTAATTATTATGACAATTACAGTTTCCCCAATGGTACTACACCACCGACTTCGCTATTTGGACAAACGGTTGCCAGCAATGTAA
>JAUXNR010000212.1 GCA_030682755.1 Flavobacterium sp. | reverse complement strand
GAAGACATTGAAAAGAAGTTGCAAACCGTAACCGAAAACGGACAACATTTAAGTCCAATTTTACCTCCGGGAATTAAAAATTATTTAATTGACATTGACGGAACAATCTGTGATGACATTCCAAATGAAGAACCAGAGCGAATGCTTACAGCCGAAGTATATCCTGATGCTTTAGCAACCTTAAACAGATGGTATGATGAAGGTCATATTATTTTCTTTTTTACCTCAAGAACAGAAGCTCATCGTGAATATACAGAAACCTGGTTAAAAAAATACGGTTTTAAATATCACGGAATGGTAATGGGAAAACCAAGAGGAGGAAACTATCATTGGATTGACAATCACTTGGTAAAAGCAACTCGTTATAGAGGTAAATTCACCGATTTAGTGGATAAAGAGGTTACGATTCAAGTTTTTGATGACGAACACCATGAATAATAAACGATTTTTCGATTGTTAGATTTTAAGATTATTAGACATTTCGAATAATCTTAAAATCTTAAAATCTTAAAAATCAACAATCATAAAAATTATGGCTGAAAATTTAATAGTGCCAACCATGGCAGAAATGATGGCTCAAGGCAAACAACCCGAGGTTTTATTTTGGGTGGGATGTTCGGGTAACTTTGATGACAGAGCAAAAAAAATTACAAAAGCATTTGTCCGAATTTTAAATAGGGCAAACATTTCTTTTGCTGTTTTAGGAACAGAAGAAAGTTGTACCGGAGATCCAGCCAAGCGTGCCGGTAACGAATTTTTATTTCAGATGCAAGCCATGATGAATATTGAAGTCATGAATGCATATGAAGTGAAGAAAATTGTTACCGCTTGTCCGCATTGTTTCAATACTATTAAAAATGAATATCCTGAACTTGGTGGAAAATATGAAGTGGTTCATCACACTCAATTTTTAAAATCGTTATTAGACGATGGCCGATTAACAATTGAAGGAGGTCAATTCAAAGGAAAGAGAATCACCTTTCATGATCCTTGCTATTTAGGAAGAGCTAATAATATCTATGAAGCACCAAGAGATTTAATTCAAAAATTGGATGCAGAATTAGTAGAGATGAAACGTTCAAGAGCAAATGGTTTATGTTGTGGAGCAGGAGGTGCACAAATGTTTAAAGATGCTGAACCCGGTAACAAAGAAGTAAATATCGAACGAACTGAAGATGCCCTTGAAACCAAACCCGACATTATTGCTGCCGGATGCCCGTTTTGTAACACTATGATGACTGACGGGGTAAAAAATAAAGAAAAAGAAGGTGAAATAAAAGTGCTGGATATTGCAGAACTTATCGCCAATGCAGGTGATTTATAATTTATAAAATTCAAAAAAAATGTTTGTTCCCTTTGACACCTTACCGGATGAATCCAAAATTTGGATTTACCAAAGCAATAGAAAATTCTCAGATGAAGAAGTAAATCAAATTGAAAATGATTTGATGACTTTTGTAGAGGATTGGTCAGCTCATGGAACCGGATTGGAAGCTTCTTTTGTGATAAAATACAATCGTTTTATCATTTTAGCTGTAAATCAGGAAGTTCAAATGGCAACAGGTTGTTCCATTGATTCCTCTGTGGCTTTCATTCAAAGTATAGAACAGAAGTTTTCTGTTGACTTGCTAGACAAAATGAATGTGACTTACAAACAAGGCGAACACATTACACATAAGACACTTACGGATTTTAAAAGAATGGCAAAAGAAAAAGCCGTTTCAGAAAATACAATTGTCTTCAATAATCTCGTTAATACGGTTGGTGAATGGCACGAATATTGGGAAGTTCCTGCTATAGAAAGTTGGCACAGTCGCTTTTTCTAAATCAATCACATGAAATATCGTATTCTTATTTTTCTTCTAGCCATGATATATGTGCTACTAGGTGTTGAAGATTTTGACGCCAAGAAAACTATAGCTGTAAATGAGATTGTTTTACAAAAATCATTTTCAGAAGTTTTACCAATAGAAGAAGAAAAAGTTACCTATTTTGAAACTACAGATGCTCAAAAAAAATGGGTTGACAGTGTTTATAAAAGCATGTCAATGGAAGAAAAAATTGGTCAATTGTTCATGGTTGCGGCTTATTCCAATAAAGATTCTGCACATGTTAAATCCATTGATAAATTAATTGAAGAACATAAAATTGGCGGTTTAATTTTTTTTCAAGGTGGGCCACATCGTCAAGCAAAGCTCACCAATAGATTTCAATCCAAATCAAAACTTCCTTTATTTATTGGTATTGATGCAGAGTGGGGGTTGAGTATGCGATTAGACTCTACCTATCGCTATCCTTGGAACATGACTTTAGGTGCTGTTCAAGACATGAAACTCATTGAAAAATTAGGAGCTCAAATGGGAGAACAAAGCAAAAGAATGGGAATTCATTTCAATTTTGCTCCGGTTTTGGATATTAATACCAATCCAAAAAATCCAATTATTGGTAACCGTTCGTTTGGAGAAGATAAAGAAAATGTAACCGAAAGAGCTTTGGCTCTAATGAAAGGTTTACAAAGTCAAGGTGTTTTTGCCACCGGAAAGCACTTTCCGGGTCACGGTGACACTGATAAAGATTCACATTATACGTTACCAACCATCAGTTTTAATAAAGACAGAATTGATGATGTTGAGTTATATCCTTATAAAAAATTAATCAATAAAGGATTGGCAAGTGTTATGGTTGCCCATTTGAATGTTCCGAGCTTGGAGAAACGTTCCAATTATCCTTCCTCCATTTCTTATAATATAGTAACTAACATATTGCAGAAAGAATTGGGCTTTGACGGACTTATTTTTACGGATGCCTTAAATATGAAAGGAGCAAGTTCTTTCAAACAGCCGGGAGATATTGATTTGGAAGCTTTTTTAGCCGGAAATGACATTTTATTGTTTCCAGAAAATGTTCCTGTTGCCATTCGAAAAATCAAAGAAGCCATAGAAAAAGGTACGTTGACTGAAAAACGATTAGAGTTTTCTGTTAGAAAAATATTAGAATATAAATTTAAAGCAGGTTTACATAGCTATAAACCAATTCCATTATTGAATTTACAAAGTGAAATTAATAAAACTCAATATGATGCTTTGCAATTTGATTTGTATCAAGAAGCCGTAACTGTTTTAAAAAATAAAGGCGATATTTTACCTGTTAAAGATTTAGACAAACAAAAAATTGCCTATGTGAAATTAGGTGATGATGTTAATTCAACATTTGTTGAAACCTTAAATCAATATGCAGAAGTAACAGAAGTATCAGATTCAAGTTTACTGGGAATTACAGAAAAATTAAAAGACTATTCGCTTGTAATTATTGGATATCATAAAGCAGATGGTGCATGGAAAAATCATGATTTTAAAGAAAAAGAATTGGTTTGGTTGTATGAAATTTCAAGAACAAATAAAGTAATCTTAGATGTGTTTGCAAAACCATATTCGCTCTTGCCTTTAAGTACAACAGAAAACATGGAGGCTATTGTTGTATCCTATCAAAACAATGAAATTGCTCATTCTGTTTCTGCTCAACTACTTTTTGGAGCCATTGATAGTAAAGGAAAATTACCGGTTTCAATCAATGAAGATTTTCCTGTAAATCATGGGTTGCAGCTAAAGAAAAACAATAGATTGGGTTTTGCAGTTCCCGAAAATGTAGGGATGAATCCATTGATTTTATCTCGAATTGATTTGATTGCTCAAGATGCTATTGATAAAAAAATGGCTCC
>JAUXNR010000209.1 GCA_030682755.1 Flavobacterium sp. | reverse complement strand
CGTGGATTGAAAAAGTCTTTTTTGCTTAAAATAATTATCTAAAATTGATAGAAATTACACATGAATAAATTACTTTTCTTCCTTATCATTATTGCATTGTTCGCTAGATGCAGTAGCAAAAAAGATTCAATCATCATTGCAAAAAGTGATTTGGTGAAAATTTCAGTAATCAATACCAGTAATTCTTTTTGGGAATATACCTTACTTAAAACGAATAAGACCTTTTCAATTCAGGCACCGGAATTTGAAATTGATGGTAAGCTTTGCAGCGCTGTTTTAACTTCGGTAAAACTGTTAGAGAATCCGCTTAAACTAAAAAACGGAGTAACTGAAACAACCTTTGAAGGAAATTTGCAGGAATTGCCTGATGTAGCGCTCCGCGTCACCTTTCAGGTTTCTGATAAAAATCCAATATTAAAATTCAGGTATGAGCTTTTTAGCGAGTCGGAACACCGTCTCACCAAAACAACAGGAAAGGATCAAATAAACTATTTCAGCGTTTCGTTCAATGGAATTTCAACCATAAAGGAAATCAGGTTCTCCGAATTTAACGAAATGGTACATAGTTTTTGTCTTTCGGAGCGTGAAATCGAACCAAAACATTTTTCAAATTCAAGCGCTTTTATGGGGCCGCTGTTAATTGGTTCCGATGGTTCCAATTCATTTCTGATTGGCTATGAACACGGTTCGCAGGTGCCCGACAGGTTTTTGGAATTCAGGCTCAACCCTGACCGGTCGGTTGTACTTCAAGCCGTAAAAGGAAACTATTACAACAATTATAGGATAAATAAAACGCAATCGTATCGCACCATCTGGTTCGAAGCCGGAGCAGTTGCAGGCGATGAAAATCTGCTGGCGGCCACCTATCGCGACTTTGTGCTACATTACATGAGTCCGAATCCGGAAAGCCGGAAGCCCTATATTTTCTATAACACCTGGAACTTTCAGGAAAGAAACCGAAACTGGTACAAAAAGCCCTATCTGGCCGATATGACCCTCGAACGGATGTTAATGGAGATAGATGTTGCCCATCAAATGGGTATAGAAGTATTTGTAATTGATGCGGGTTGGTTCGAAAAAACCGGTGACTGGACTCCAAGTTTGAAACGCTTCCCCGATGGGTTGAAAATGGTAAAGTCAAAACTCGATGGTTACGGAATGAAACTGGGTTTATGGTTTGACCCTAATGCGGCAGCGC
>JAUXNR010000205.1 GCA_030682755.1 Flavobacterium sp. | reverse complement strand
CAGTTGTATTTTTCGATTGGCTTTTCCTCGTCAACAGTGCAAAAATCCGACACTGGCAACAAATGAACATGTGTAATCCCAAGTTCTTTTAGATGCGCCAATCCGGTTGCAACACCATTTTTGGTTTTTGTGTTCTCTTCAGTAAATCCAAGGTATTTCCCTTTATTTGTTATTCCCGAATTTTCGCAAATGGAGAAATCCCTGACATGAGTTTCATAAATAATCGCTTCGGTAAAACTGTTCAGGTATGCACCTTTATCTTCATTCCAGTTATCGGGATTGGTTGTTTGCGGATTATAAATCATCCCGCGTTTTCCGTTTACGCCAACACAACGCGCATAAATATCGGGCGTTTCTTCAAGCCAGTCACCGTCATTAATTCTGAGCGTGTAAAACTTTCCCACGTAATCTCCAATCAGAACAGTTGACCAAACACCCAATCCAACCGACTGAAGCGTTGTTTTATGAAATGGCTCACCTGTAATTCCATCTTTATACAATCGAAGTTCAATAATATGTGCAGTTGGCGCCCATATTTTTACAAAAGTTTTTTCTGGAGTCCAGATGATTCCCAAATCATCTCCAGGGTAATAAGGATAAGTTGAAAAATCGATATGATTAAATTTCCACTGTCGCATTTAAAACTTAACTAATGTTTTTCTCAAATAAACCGAATTGCTTCCCAATTGCCTCCCTTTAACATTAAAAAGTGTGACTTTAACTTTTGGGTATCTCTTCAGTTTTCTATCGTACAAATAAAAATGGTTTAAATCGATATTTAATGTGTGCGTGTTCCCTTTTACAAAATAAAGCGGATAAAAAGTACGGCTCTCCATTCCTTTCAACCTGAATTTCCGTTTCAGCCAGAAATTATCAAAAACCAGCAATGGCCGGTCCAAATCAATATCGGTGTTGCCGGTATTTTTCACGGATAGCTTAATATTGTCGGGATAATACAACCGATCTTTTTGCAAATCGATTTTAATTCGTTGCCTTACGATAAGCGGCTGTTTTCCTTTACCTCTTTTACTGAAAACAACAGAAATAATAATTACAGCCGCTAAAATCATCAGCACCCAAACAATTTTGTCGCCATCAGGGCCAATTTCATTCTGGGCAGAGAGTTTCAGTGTTGAAATAAGAGATATAATAAAGAGAAAATATTTTTTCACAAACATCATATTTGCGGCAAAAATACAAGAAAAAAAACCTTAGCCAAGTAGCCGGAGAAATGTTATATTTATTTCAAACCTTCAGACAATTAAAACTACAAATTCCCTAGCCAGCTTTCCAGTTTATTAAGTGCCTCCAACATTTTACTACAATATTTTTTTAGAAATTCTTCATCGACCGGTGTTGCATTATATTCTGTCATCGCTTTGTTCAAAACCAAAACCCCATCGAAATCTACATACGCCAACCGACAGGTCAATTCTTCGGGCTGTCTTCCGAAATCACTACCTGGTAAAACA
>JAUXNR010000202.1 GCA_030682755.1 Flavobacterium sp. | reverse complement strand
AGGAATTCAAATACCGCATTCCGGTTGAAGTTCCTCCTTTTTGAAATGGTGTGTTTTTAGAAGTGGTTAGTGAAACGGGTTTAAACCTTGAGCTAATAGTTTCAAAATCATCTTTAGATAGAAATGTATTCAATTTTGGTTGAAATGGAAATTGTGGTAAATCCATAAATTCACACCAATCGTCTTTCCATGTAGCTCTATTGGATAAACCTCGTTTTACACCGTTGGTGATGTATTCATTCCAAACGATTTTGTGCTTTTTACATAATGAAGCCACCGCTTTATCGCGATCAAAAGTGAGTTGAATTCCGGTTTCTTGGTGGGAATAAATAGTCGAAATGGGTTGAATTTGATTGATTTTTTTGAATGCTTCAACCACTTCGCTTTCAATAATTAAAATTTGGGTTTGAAAAGGTTTTAGCTGATTTTGAAGTTCTACCAACGATTGTTTGATAAAATCAAAATGACGTTGACTGTAATGATGATCTTTGAGTAGAGAAGGTTCAAAAATGTAGAGCAAAAGCGTTTGTTCATTAGCTTCTAAAGCTCTAAAGAGAGCTTCGTTATCAAATAATCGTAAATCTCTTTTGAACCAAACGATATTCATTTTATTGCTTTTAAAAAATGAAGAATTATTTTAAACCATTTAGGTATTAAGTGTCATTAAGATTATGTTGCTTAATGAAACTTAATACCTAAATGGTTTTAATTTTATCCGACTGCTTCTTTGTAAACTTTTAAACATCTTTCCCTTGCTTCTTTATGGTCGACAATAGGTTTTGCATAATCAAAACTTTCAACTTCGGGTACCCATTTTTTGATGTATTTCCAATCTTTGTCAAACTTTTTAATTTGTTCTGTCGGATTAAAAATTCGAAAGTACGGAGCAGCATCCACACCGGATCCGGCAGCCCATTGCCAATTACCCACATTACTCGCTTGTTCGTAATCAAAGAGTTTTTGAGCAAAATAGGTTTCGCCCCAACGCCAATCGATTAGCAAGTGTTTGCATAAAAAACTGGCAACAACCATTCGCACTCGATTGTGCATGTGTCCGGTGGCATTGAGTTCTCGCATTCCGGCATCCACCATCGGATATCCGGTTTTGCCTTTGCACCAGTTTTTAAAATCTTCTTCGTTATTGTTCCAAACAATTCGGTCGTATTTTTCTTTGAAACTTTTGTTGATGGTATGCGGAAAATGCCAAAGAATTTGCATAAAAAATTCTCGCCAAATTAATTCATTCCAAAAAGTTTCATTTTTAGATGCTATCGCTTTTGCAATCATTTTTCGGATGGAAACGGCTCCAAATCGAAGATAAGCTCCCAACATAGACGTGCCTGAAACAGCAGGAAAATTTCGGGTAGCTTCATAATTTGAAATTAGTTTATCTGAAATATCAAAAGGTAAAACTTTGATTTTGGAAGTTTCAAAACCAATATCATTTAAACTT
>JAUXNR010000201.1 GCA_030682755.1 Flavobacterium sp. | reverse complement strand
TTACCCAATTTGCACCACCGTCTGTTGATTGCTCCCATTGAAAAGAAATTCCGGAAACTCCAGCCGAAAAACCATTTAAAACTAATGCTCCCGGAAGTGATCCTGAACATATATTTAATGATGCCGGTGTAACTGATCCCGCTGTTGGAGTCCCAGCACATGGTAACGGAGGACTCCAAGTATAAGTTAATCCTGAAGTAATTATATTGGCTGGACTAGCATTGTTAAATAATAGCCCAGATGCATTAGATGTTCCTTGAGCAGAATTTATCCAATTGTCATTTACGCCTTTTGTATTTAACCTATTATTAACATTTGTTGCAAATGAATTTGTTGACCCTCTAAGTCCTACTTGAGATGTTGTAGTAGAAGTTGTTAAACCCGGAGAACAATCACCATATACAACTTGAATGCTGTTATCAGCTTCGTGCAAACGTATTTGAAAACTCAAACTCATATGCTGAGCTATACTAAATGTTGTACCAAAACGTTTAAAATTTGAATATTGAATTACAAAAACCCTATTAGGAGCCACTCCTTGTGTTACATACTTTATGTTTGACCAACTTGGACCTCCAAACTGCACTCCTCCATTTAGCCCTGTCGTAGTAGCATTAGCACTCATAGTTATAGTAGACCCATTAATAGCTACTATGGTTGTTAAAGCTGGTATTCCGGCTCCTGAAATAAAATCTCCTACTTGAACGGGACCTAAATTAGCCACATTTAAGATATCAGGAGATCCCAAAGTTCTATCTCCACTAGTTAAAAATCCTCCCTCTAAATCAACTCCAAAAGAAGAAATAGCACCATTAAATGCTGTACTAGCAGATATAGGCGTATATAAATTGTTTGCTGGAGCAGTGGCTCCAAATGTAATGTAACCATTTGAATTAATATTTAATCCATCATAGTCTGTACCGTTAAAGTTAAAAAGAAAAGGAATTGTCCCGGAAGGTAGATTATAAACTACATCATCCATTTTATCAACACCAACTGTGCCAACATATGCTGCAACTACAGTTCCTCCCGAAATCGGAACATAAGTCCCTTGCGTTTGACTAAAAGAGTGTATTGCTATTTGTGCATTTAACCAATGCGAAAGCAATACAATTAATACAATCGTAATTTTTTTCATATTTATAGAGTTTTAAATAATCTTATAAATGTATTAATAAATTGTTAAAAACAACAAAACTCACTTAAAAAAAGTGAGTTTTGTTAATAAATTTTACAAAAAAGAGTACTATTTACAAATACAAGTCCAGTTTGCGGCAGTTTTTTAAGCAATCTAATACTTTACACTAGGAATCAAAACCATTTCATCAGTATCCTTTAAATAGTCTACTCCGTCAAATCCAAATCCAAAAAGATTCAAGAAATCTTGTTTGTATCCTGCAAGATCTCCTATGGCTGCCAAATTTTCTGTAGTGGACTCTACCCACAAAGCAGCTATTTGATTTTGAACATCTTCACGCATTTCCCAATCATCAATTCTGATTCTTCCTTGTTCGTCTGTTGGAATTTCACTACCATGATATAATCTATCACTATATAAACGTTGAATTTGCTCAATACAGCCTTCGTGAATTCCTTCTGCTTTCATGATTTTATATAATAACGAAATATAAAGTGGGATTACAGGAATAGCAGAACTTGCCTGAGTCACCAATGCTTTATTTACAGAAACAAATGCTTTTCCGCTAATTGACTTTAATTTATCCGTAATTTTAAATGCTGTAGCTTCTAAATCATCTTTTGCTCTTCCGATTGTTCCTTTTCTGTAAACCGCCTCTGTTACCGCTGGTCCGATATAAGAATAAGCCAAAGTAGTTGCTCCATCTGCTAATAAATTTGCATCAGACAAAGCATCCATCCACATTGCCCAATCTTCTCCACCCATTACTACAACTGTATTATCTATATCCTCTTGATTGGCCGGTTCAATTGAAACTTGAGTCACATTCCCGGTATGAAAATCTACCGTTTTATTTGTAAAAGTTTGCCCAATTGGTTTCAAAACTGATCGATGTAACACACCGGTTTTTGGATGTAAACGAACCGGAGATGCCAAACTGTAAATTACCAAGTCAATTTGACCCAAATCTGCTTTTATCAAATCTAAAGTTTGTTGCTTAATTTCATCTGAAAAAGCATCTCCATTAATACTTTTAGCATACAAACCTGCTGCGGTGGCTTCTTTTTCAAATGCTGCAGAATTATACCATCCGGGTGTTGCTGTTTTTCCGGGGGCAGGTGGTTTTTCAAAAAACACACCAACCGTTGCTGCATCACATCCAAACGCACTTGATATTCTTGAGGCCAACCCAAAACCCGTGGATGCACCTATAACTAAAACACGCTTTGCTCCATCAATTTTTCCTTTTGATTTTACATAATTAATTTGATTTTTAACATTCTGAGCACAACCATCAGGGTGAGCTGTTAAACAAATAAATCCTCGCATTCTTGGTTCTATAATCATATGTATAAATTTTAAGGTTTACCCTTTTTGATAAGAGTTTAAATAGTTACTATTGTGAATTAATTCAATAAGGCTTTTGCATGATTTATTGCTGAATCTGATACGGATGAACCCGATAACATTTGTGCAATTTCAATTATTCTGTTTTCTGAATTTAACAATTCAATTTGAGTTTGCGTTGCATCATTAACACTGGTTTTATACACTTTAAAATGCTCATCCCCTTTTGCTGCAATTTGAGGTAAATGGGTTATAGCAAAAACTTGCATATTCTTGCTCATTTCTTTCATTATCTCTCCCATTTTATCTGCAATTTCTCCTGAAACTCCTGTATCAATTTCATCAAAAAGTATCGTTGGCAATTGCGAATAATTGGACAGCACTGCTTTTACAGCTAACATTAAACGAGACATTTCACCGCCAGAAGCCACTTTTTTTAATGTTCCTAAATCAGAGCCTTTATTTGCAGAAAATAAAAATTGAATAACATCTTGTCCAAAATTATTAAATGCAATGGTTTCTTCTAATTCAATTTTGATTTGAGCATTTGGCATTCCTAAAAGCTTCAAAACGTCAACCAACTGAGACTCTAATTTTGGTATGTTAGCCAATCTGTTTTTTCTGATGTTTTGAGCTATTAAACGCAATTCATTCTTTAATGCTGAAATTTTTTCTTCCAATTGGCTTATTTCACTTTCAACTGCTGCAACAGAATCAACTTTAACTTCAAGTGAATTTTTAATTTCTAACAATTCCTCAATGGTTTGAACTTGATGCTTTTTTTGTAAAGAATAAATCAATTGTAATTTTGAATTTATCGATTCCAATTGTTCCGGTTCAAAAACAACTGCATCAGACAAAATGTTCATTTCATCTAAAATATCTTTAAATTCAATTTGAACAGAATCCAATCTCTCATGAATTTGAGCATAATGCTGTGAAATGGCACTTATTTTAAAAATAAGATTTTTTACTTCTTTTAGATTTTGTAAAATTCCGAATTGTTCATTGTCAGATAATGCTATTGTTTTTTCAAGCTGTTCTCTGATTAATTCAACATTTGACAGTTTGGACAACTCTTCTTCAAGCTCTTCCTGAATACCAATTTTCAGATCAGACGCAACCAATTCATCATATAAAAAAGCAGTATAATCTTGTTCTTTGAGTTGGCTTTGTAAAGAAAGTTTATGTTGTTCTAAATCGGATTCAAAACTCTTTAAAGTTTGCAATTTAGAGTAAAAATCTGCAACAACATTTTGTTGATTTGACAAAGCATCAATCATATCAAACTGATATTTTGACTCTGTAATTTCAAGGGTTTGATGTTGCGAATGAACATCTATCAGAAAGGCTCCTAATTCAGAAACTTGTTGAAGCGAAACCGGACTGTCATTAATAAAAGCTCTGGATTTTCCGTTTGGCAAAATTTCTCTTCTAATGATAGTTTGTTCTTCAAAATCGATATCATTTTCATCAAAAAACGAGCGTAAATTGTATTTTTCAATTTGAAAACCAGCTTCAACAATACACTTTTCATCTTTATTTTTTAAGGAATTAAGATCGGCTCGCTTCCCTAACACTAAACCTAATGCACCTAATAGAATAGACTTTCCAGCACCGGTTTCGCCGGTAATGATTGAAAACCCTTTTGAAAAATCAATAGACAATTTTTCAATTAAGGCATAATTCTTTATAGATAAAGACGTTAGCATTTCATTTTGATTCAAAAAATCCAAATGCAATGTACTTAAAATCTATTAAAAAAATAACTATAAAATAAAGATTGTATGAACAAGTTTAAAACTTAACAGATGTCCACTTTGAAGAATTTAACGGCGATACACGATTTAAGTTATCTACTAAATCTGCAATATTCACAACAGGTCCACCAGAAAAAACAGAAACCACTTCGTCTGATTTGGTATCAAAAAATACACGTGTTAAAAAAGCATTTGGTCGCACATTATGCACATTGCCCAAGTTCATAAGCGATGCTTTTATATTCTCTTTGCCTAATTTCAAATTATCTGCCATTAAATCCAATCCGTTTGAATGATATTGAAACATGGTTTCTCTAATTGGATCAAAGGTATTTGACAATAAATCATTTACCAAAAAATGACGGTTTTGAAATCCATCAGACTGACCCCATCCTTTATAACCGCCGGTTTGAGCAATTGCAGCGATTGCCTGAGCTTGTTCAAAATAACTTGTTCCTCCATTTAAGGTATAAGTATCCGCATCAACTCCTAAAATGATGTAAACATAATAAGCTAAAACAGACACTAAATTTGAATCAAATGAATTGGGATTAAAAAATAAATTTTCAAATTCAACATATCTAAAACTAAAATCTTTGTCATTAAAATTGAAAATTGGTGTGGAATACAAACTATTATAAACCGGTCTGGAAGCTTGTACTTGAATGGTTGCAGAGAATGCATTAGCATTGAATTCAGCTACATTGATAAACATGGAACATTCAATGCGTTCATTTTGTTTGAAAGTTTGATTGGTCCATTTTGTTTTATTTACAAATTCATTTAACGATGTTTCCAACGTTTTAAAAATTTGCTGATTTGTCGCGGTTACACGATCTGAATTTATTTTAACTTCACAATTCAATTCCTGAGCAGAAATTGTTGTAAAACAAAAACATAAAAAAACTAGTATAACATTACGCATATAAATAGTGTATTACCTTGTTTAAAATATCTTTTGCCACTTCTTCTTTTGACTTTAATGGCATGGCTTCTATTTTAAAATCTTTATCAATAAAAGTCACTTTATTGGTTGGTTGACCAAATCCGGCTCCTTTATCATTTAACGAATTTAAAACTATCAAATCTAAGTTTTTTTTCTGGATTTTCAATTTTGCATTTTCAATTTCATTTTCTGTTTCCAATGCAAAACCAACAACCAATTGTTTCTTTTTTCTCAAACTTAATGTTGCCAGAATGTCTGTGGTTTTTTCAAATTCAATAAAAAAAGCATCATCAGACTTTTTAATTTTTTGTTGAGCTACATTTTTTGGTTTATAATCAGCCACTGCTGCTGCTGCAATAAACACATCTGAATCATCAAAATGTTTACTTGAAACTTCAAACATTTCAGCTGCATTTGTAACTCTAATCAACTGAATCCCTGAATTTGATGGCTTTAATGATGTTGGCCCTGAAACCAAAACCACTTCTGCTCCTAGTTGAATTGCTTCTGCTGCAATATCAAATCCCATTTTTCCGGTTGCATGATTTCCTATAAAACGCACAGGATCTATTGCTTCGTATGTTGGACCGGCAGTAATTAGTATTTTTTTTCCTTTGAGTGGCAATTTCTGTGATAAATCGTTTTCAAGAAATGCAACAATATTCTCAGGTTCTGCCATTCTTC
>JAUXNR010000200.1 GCA_030682755.1 Flavobacterium sp. | reverse complement strand
GAGTTTACAAAATACAATTAATGAAGAAATAAAAAATGCAATGCGAGCTAAAGACACCCTGTCATTAGAAGCTTTGCGTGCTGTTAAATCTGCAATTTTAATGGCTTTAACAGAAACAGGTTCGAAAGATGAATTGTCTTCTGAAGAAGAAATTAAGCTGTTACAGCGTTTGGTGAAACAAAGAAAAGACAGTGCATCAATATATGAACAACAGGGAAGAAAAGATTTGGCTGAGCCGGAATTATTGCAAGCCACTGTAATTGAAAAATTTTTACCAAAACAATTGACAGAAGCTGAAGTAGAAGTAGCTGTTGCTCAAATGATTGCAGAAAACGGATTTTCCGGAATGGCAGCTATGGGTCAATTGATGGGAATTGCTTCTAAACAATTGGCAGGGAGTGCAGATGGTAAAACTATTTCAACTATAGTTAAAAAACTTTTAGCATAATATATTTTATTGTAGCTTCGCACTCCAATTTAATAAATGGCCTCGTAGTTCAACTGGATAGAATATCAGATTTCGGCTCTGATGGTTGGGGGTTCGAACCCCTCCGAGGTCACTTTTTAATATAAATAGAGAAACGTAATCCCATAGTTTTTGGTGATTTCGTTTCTTTTTTTGTTTTTAAAATAAGTGGCTTTTAAATTTTTTAATACATTTACAATACTGTCCCAAATAAATTTTTATGGTCGTATTCGTACTTGTAATAATCATTCTTTTAATTCCTATCACACTCTTGTTTTCTTATCTCATTTTGAATACGCTAGAGCACTATCATTTGATGTTTTTTAATAAGCCGGTATTTGTTCACTTTTATGTTTCACCGAAAAGCGTTTCTGAAACTGATAGAATAATTCTTCAAAACAAAATTGATTTTTATAACAAATTAGATATAAAGAAAAAGAGATATTTTGAACATCGAGTAGCCAAATTTATTTCACACTATCAATTTGTTGCAAAGGAAGATTTAATAATTACCAAAGAAATGAAAGTAATGATAGCTGCAACAGCAGTAAAAGTAACTTTCGGAATGCGAAAATACCTTCTCGATGTTTTTGACAAAATAATTATTTATCCAGGAATTTATTATTCAACAATAAATGATGCATGGCATAAGGGTGAATTTAATCCAAGAATGAAGGCACTTGTTTTTTCATGGCAAGATTTTGAAGAAGGATATGATTATTCAAACGATAACTTAAATTTAGGAATACATGAATTTGCACATGCAGTTCATATGCATGGCTTAAAAAGAACAGATGCAAGTTCTTTGCAGTTTGCAAAAATGTATGTAAAAGTCAGAGAGTATATTGAAAAACCTGAAGTTTTAAATGCATTAATAGAATCAAATTATTTTAGGATTTACGCCTATACCAACCATTTTGAATTCATTGCAGTAGTTTTAGAGCATTTTTTTGAAACTCCTGAGCAGTTTGAAATTGAGCATCCGGAACTTTTTAAAAAAGTAAGAAAAATGATTAATCTATAGTAAATTACCATATAATAGTAAAATATAATCGACTTAAGGCTGACTTAAGTCATTTTTTTTGTAAATTTATAAAAGCAATTTTGCTTCATAATTAAACACTTCAAGTTATGAAACAGAAAGTTCCCGTGTCATCAATCATGACTAAAAATGTAGTTAGAATCAACACTACTGATGATTTAACGAAAGCAGAATTATTGTTTAAAAAACACCACATAAGACATATTCCTGTTGTAAATGATAATAAGATAATAGGTATGCTAAGTTATACTGATTTGCTCAGGATTTCTTTTGTTGATGCAGTTGATGACGAAGATGATGTGGTTGATGTAACGGTTTATAACATGTTTACTGTTGAACAAGTTATGGCAAAAAAATTAACTACTGTATCTCCAGATACAACCATAAAAGAAGTAGCAGAAATTCTAGCAGCAAAAGAATTTCATGCTTTACCTGTTGTTGAAGGTGACTTATTGGTGGGAATTGTTACAACAACAGATTTAATAAAGTATTTGATAAATCAGTATTAATTGAATTAATTTCTTATAAAGTTAAATTTTCATGTAAAATACCCAATAATTTTGTTAAATCAATTAATAATATATTATATCTTTATAACGTATTTTATTACTAATCACAAAATTTAAAAAACATGAAAAAAACTACTTTTTTTAGCATTTTTTCAATGCTGATTTCTTTTCTTTCAATTTTGAATTTAGCTGCTCAGCCTTATTCTAATGGAGGACTTTCAACAGGCGTAACATCTAATAGTGGAGTGTCGGCTCCTTCGGGATATACTTGGAGTGAGGCACAAAATCAAGCTGGTGTTACTACTGTGTCTAACTCATTAGCAGGATCTAGTGCTAATTTTAATAATGCAAACACTTCAAATTTTTTATTAGCAGATGACTTTGTGGTTCCTGTAGGACAAACTTGGGATTTAACTTCCGTAGAAGTTTTTGGCTATCAAACAGGTTATACCGGCACTACAATTCCTGTTGATCAATTGAGAGTTCAAATTTTTAATGGTGATCCTTCTTTGCCCGGCTCAACTCTAGTTTTTGGTGATTTAACAACAAATCGTTTGAATGCAGCTTTGAGTGGTGATGCTTTGATGTATCGTATTTTTAATTCAACTGTGCCAACTAGTGCAAACATTCCTGGAACAACAAGAAAAATATGGAGATTCAATGCAACAACTGTGGTTACTTTACAGCCAGGGACATATTGGCTCGTATACCAGGTTCATGCGACTAACGATGGTGCCTTATTTTTTCCACCATTAACAATACCCGGAATAAGGGGTTTGCCAAGTTGGAATGCTAAACAAAGAGCAACTGATGGTACTTGGGCAAGCGTAGTTGATACAGGAACTCCCGTTACAACTCCTTCCGTCCCTATGGACATGCCATTTAATGTGAATTATTCTTTGAATTTGAGTATTACCGACGAAAGTGTTAATTCAATTAGTGTTTATCCTAATCCTGCATCAAATGCTGTTTATATAACAGGAAATAATTTAGATATAGAAAATATATTGGTTTCTGATTTAAATGGAAGAGTTTTAAAATCTTTTGATTTTTCTAGTGTTTCAGATGCCGTTATAGATTTAACGGAATTAACGAGTGCAGTTTATATTATTACAATAAAATCTAATGAAGGAACAATAAATAAAAAAATTATAAAACAATAAATTTGACTTTGACTAGTCCTAAAAAATCTCCCCAAGTTGAGTGCTTGGGGAGATTTTATTTTATTTCAACAACTTTTTCAAGTCGCCTATTGTTTCAATTGGGTTTTCTGCTTTAAACACAAAATTTCCGGCAACTAAAACATCAGCTCCACAATCAACCAATTGTTTTGCGTTTTTGTTTGTTACACCACCATCAATTTCAATTAAAGTTGTAGCGTTGTTGCGAACAATAATTTCTTTTAGTTGTTTTACTTTGTTATAGGTTTGTTCAATGAAAGATTGTCCACCAAAACCAGGATTTACACTCATTAAACATACTAAGTCAATATCTTTTATGACATCTTTTAAAAGGCTAACCGGAGTGTGAGGATTCAATGCTACACCTGCTTTCATGCCTTCAGCTTTAATAGCTTGAAGTGTTCGGTGTAAATGTGTACAAGCTTCATAATGTACTGTCAAATTTGTTGACCCTAATTGTGCAAATGTTTTGATATAACGATCAGGGTCAATTATCATTAAATGTACATCTATTGTTTTTTTAGCATGTTTAGTTATTGCTTCTAAAACAGGCATACCAAATGAAATATTTGGTACAAAAACACCGTCCATAATGTCAATGTGAAACCAATCTGCTTCACTTGTATTAATCATTTCAATATCACGTTGTAAATTGGCAAAGTCTGCTGCTAAAACGGATGGGGCAATTAGTGTTTCTTTCATTGTGTTGTTGTTTGTTTTTTCTAAAACTTTTTTAGTTTCGGTTTGCAAAGATAATTATATAAAAAAGAAACATAAAGCTATAAACAAAAAAACTCCGGTAATCAGCCGGAGTTTCAATCATCAATCAAAAAACGAACAGTTTAAACTGTTTGTAATCTTACTATCTTTATTGCAATATGCGTACCAAAGTTTAATTGTTGCAATTTACAAATAATTTTTTAAAAATAAAAACCGAAGAAAAAGTCTTAGCCTAAATAGGTTTTAAGGATTTTACTTCTGGAAGTGTGTTTCAATCTTCGTATAGCTTTTTCTTTAATTTGACGAACACGTTCGCGTGTTAAATCAAAAGTTTCTCCAATTTCCTCAAGCGTCATTGGGTGTTGGTCACCTAAACCAAAATACAAACGAACTACATCTGCTTCTCTTGGAGTTAAAGTTTCTAACGATCGCTCAATTTCCGTACGAAGTGATTCATGAATCAATTCTCTATCAGGATTTGGAGATTCTCCAGAACGCAAAACATCGTAAAGGTTAGAATCTTCTCCTTCAACTAATGGAGCATCCATAGATAAATGACGTCCTGAGTTTTTCATGCTCTCTTTAACGTCGTTAACTGTCATGTCAAGTTCTTTTGCAATTTCTTCTGCAGAAGGTGGTCGCTCATTAGATTGCTCCAATAAAGCATACATTTTATTGATTTTATTGATAGAACCAATTTTATTAAGTGGTAAACGTACAATACGAGATTGTTCAGCTAAAGCTTGAAGAATCGATTGACGAATCCACCAAACAGCATAAGAAATGAATTTAAAACCACGCGTTTCATCAAAACGTTGTGCCGCTTTAATTAAACCTAAGTTTCCTTCGTTAATTAAATCGGGTAATGTAAGTCCTTGGTTTTGATATTGCTTTGCAACAGAAACCACGAAACGTAAATTTGCTTTTGTTAATTTTTCAAGTGCTCTTTGGTCACCTGCTTTGATTCTTTGGGCTAATTCTACTTCTTCATCTGCGGTTATTAAATCAACTTTACCAATTTCTTGTAGGTATTTGTCTAAGGAAGCAGTTTCACGATTGGTAACCTGCTTGGTAATTTTAAGTTGTCTCATTTAATTTGTCTCCTTTTATTAAAGTTTCAAGTAGTTATACGTTTGTAAACCAAAAAAAGTTACAATTATTTAAAAAAAATTATCGAATTCTGTCTTTTTCTTCTTCGTTTCCTGATTCTCTGAGTGCCACACCTAGTTTTCTGTTTCCGAATTTATAACTAACAGATAGTCTAATGGTTCTATCATCATAATAAATAGAACGGGTTTGAGGAGTATTATTTATGGTTGAACTTGCATAAATGAACGATGATTTAAACAAATCAGAGCCGTATAAAACAAAATTCCAGCCCTTATCTCGTAATGAATATCGCAAACCTGCATCCAATCGGTATTGTGAGGTAGTTTCATTGAAAATGCTAAATCCCGGGGCATTGTAGCTAAAATTAATTTCCCCAAAGAAATTTTTCTTTTTGTTTAAGGTAAATGTGTTATTGGTATAAACAGAATAAGTAAATCCATTTACTTCATCTGTTGGAATTGGTTTGATAAAAGTGGTTTGGTTGTTGTAACCATTCAATGTGTTTGAACTTTCCCACCAACTGAATTTGTTGAATAAATACGTTACTGTAGCACCAAAACGTTCCTGATCATAAAAATTATCTCTAAACATTCTGGTAACAGGAGGATTTTGATCTAATTCTATAAGAGGTATTTGAAAACTTCCATTCTTTGTATTTGAATAATATAATTTGAATGTAAAGTTTTCTTTGAAAGTTTGATTTAGTTCAATGTTATCTGTAAATGATGGTTGTAAAAAAGGATTGCCTTCTACAATTAAAAAAGGGCTAAAATACCATTTGTATGGATTTAAGGAATAAAAATCCGGACGACCAATTCGTTTGCTATAATTTAATGAAATGGAATAATTCTCGTTTGGCGTATATAACAAATAAGCTGTTGGAAACAATTGGTTGTAATTGAATTTGTTTGTTTGATTTTGATCAGGATCTAATGCCTTAGTGATACCTTCTGTTTGTGTGTTTTCATAGCGTAAACCTAATTGTGATTGCCATTTTTCAGAAAGTGGTTTTGAAATGTTAACATAAATTGATTGTGTGTTTTCGGTATAATCAAATATGTTTGTTTGGAGTGGATCTACAACCGGACTGCCGCTTGTTAAGTTGTAAAAACTTATGTCACTCGTGTTGTCAACCCAACTAATTCTTCCTCCAAACCCGAAGTTTGCCCATTTTGAAGGCATTTCAAAATCAATTTTGGCACTATAATTTTTTAAATCCTGTAAGCTTTTGTTATTGGCTTTTAAGTAGGATGAACCGGGATTGTTGTCAGTATCATAATCTTGAGAAGAAAAAATCCTGTCTTGAGAGTCTCGGTATTCAAAATAATCTACGTCAATTGTAAGTCGTTTTCCAATTGAATCTAATTCTTGCGTATAATAGGCGTTTAAAGAATTGTTTTTTGTTGTTGATTTGTTATAACCATTAGTTAAAATTGTAGAAATAAGATTTGTTGTTCCCGTTTCATTGATAATGGTGTTGTTTGAATCATCGATGTCAGGGTTGTTAAAAAGTCCTATATATTTTGCACCAATATTGGATTTGCTCGTAAGCTTGTAGTCTAAATTGAAAATCCCACGATAAACATCTACAAAATCCTCTCTAACAGTTCTGCTAATCCAATCTTCATTGGTATAATAAGTGTCTGCTGATTCTGTTATTTTATTAGATCCTTGTTGCTTTACAAAATCGGTAAATAAACTGATTTTGTTTTTGTTGTAGGTTATTCCAATTCCGGTTGCAAAAGTGGGATAGGTGGATTGTAAATAACTACTTCTCAGTGTAACAGCCCATGAATCATCTGCCGCTTTTTTAAGTTTGATGTTAATTAAACCACTGTTTCCATCGGCTGAATATTTTGCAGGAGGTGTGGTAATCACTTCAATACTCTTAATGTTTTCAGAGCTTATGCTTCTCAAATAATTGTTTAAATCTTCTCCTGAAAGGGTTACAATTCTGTCATCAACCATTACGCTTACATTGGTTTTTCCAATCATGTTAATAGTATTTCCTTGAATAGATACCCCGGGTGTGCCTTTTAAAAGTTCGTAACCATCTAGTCCGTTTGATCTAACACTATTTTCAACATTGAATACAGTTCGATCAATTTTGGTTTCCATAATTCTCTTTTTTGCTACAATTTCAACTTCAGAAAGCTGATTGGTGTTTTCAAAAGAAAGAATTTCACCCAAGTTTAAATCTTGGTTTAAATCAAAATCAGTAACGTAAATTATTGTGCCAACATAATAACAGCGTAATTGATAAATACCTTTTGGAACTGATATAGAAAAGTTGCCGTTTATATCTGTTAATCCGGAACCTTTGATTCTTTTATCTTGAATGAGTAATATTTCAGATGATTCAATTGTTATGCCTTTTTCATCTATAAGTTTTCCGCTTACAGTGAAATCCTGTGCTTGAAGATTAAAGCTTATAAAAAGTAAAAATAGAATTAGTTTGGGTTCTCTTAAATTCATTATAATGTTTCAAGGCATTATGACAAATATATAATAAATGTTAACAAAATCTAAAAATTTTACAATTTTAAAACGTTAAATTCATATGAATTATTTCTACATGGAATATGGTTTAATTCTACATCGGTTTTTCAATAAAAAAAACCCTGACTTTCGAAATCGAAATCAGGGTTTTGTGAATTAATAAATGAATTTACTAACCTTGTTTTGGCGTTATTTTATTATTTTCATCTCTTGGAGGTCTTGGTAAAAGAGCTTTTCTTGAAACTTTCTCTTTTCTTGTTTTTGGATCCATTCCTAAGTATTTCACTTGGAAAACATCGCCCATGTTTACAACATCAGTAACATTTTCAGTTCTTTCCCATGCTAATTCAGAAACGTGTAATAAAACTTCGTTTCCTGGAGCGGCAGTATATTCTACTACAGCACCAAAATCTAACATTTTGATTACTTTTACTTCGTAAGCTTCTCCCATTTGTGGTTTGAACATTAATGAGTCAATTTTCGCTAAAACTGCTGCAATTCCATCAGGATCTGTTCCTAGAATTTCTACAACACCTTGCTCATCAACTTCATTAATAACAATAGTTGTTCCGGTTGCTTTTTGTAATTCTTGAATTACTTTTCCTCCAGGGCCGATTAATGCACCAATGAAAGCACCTGGAATGGTTCGCATGATGATTTTTGGAGCGTGTTTCTTAACATCTGGTCTTGGCGTAGCAATCGTTTCAACCAATTTACCTAAAATATGTAAACGACCTTCACGAGCTTGATCTAACGCTTGCTCCATAATGTCATAACGCAATCCGTCGATTTTGATATCCATTTGACAAGCGGTGATTCCATCTGCCGTTCCTGTTACTTTAAAGTCCATATCACCTAAATGATCTTCATCACCTAAAATATCAGACAAAACAGCAAATTTTTGACCGTCTGTTATCAATCCCATCGCAATACCTGAAACAGGTTTTACCATTTGAACACCAGCGTCCATTAATGCCATTGTTCCGGCACAAACTGTTGCCATTGAAGAAGAACCATTTGATTCTAAGACTTCAGAAACAATTCTGATTGTGTAAGGACATTCAGCAGGAATCATGTTTTTCAAGGCACGTTGTGCCAAGTTTCCGTGACCAACTTCTCTTCTCGAAGTTCCTCTTAACGGTTTTGCTTCTCCTGTTGAAAAAGGAGGGAAGTTATAATGCAAATAGAATTTTTCTTCGCCTTGTTCAGATGGTGAGTCAATTTGATTTGCTTCTCTTGACGTTCCAAGTGTTACTGTAGCTAAAGCTTGTGTTTCACCACGAGTAAATAAAGAAGAACCGTGAACAGATGGCAAATAATCGATTTCGCACCAAATTGGTCTGATTTCAGTTGTTTTTCTTCCGTCTAAACGAATTCCTTTTTCAAGAATTACATTTCGTACTGCTTCTTTATTTGTTTTGTAATAATATTTTCCTACTAAACCTGCTAAGTCAGCATTTTCAGCATATTCTTCTTCAGTATATAAAGCTTTGCACTCTTCTTTAACTAGAGCAAATTTTTCACTTCTTTCGCTTTTTCCGGAAGCTTCTTGAGCAATGGCATAACATTTGTCGTACGCAGCTGCTTTTACTTTAGCATAAACTGCTTCATCTTCCACTTCACCTTCATAGGTTCTAATTTCTTTTTTGCCAAATGCTTCTTGTAAACGCAATTGAGCTTGAATTTGAACTTTGATAGCTTCGTGAGCAAATTTAATGGCTTCCACCATTTCTTTTTCTGAAATTTCTTTCATCTCACCTTCCACCATGGCTACTGAATCCATAGAAGCACCAATCATCATATCGATGTCAGATAATTCCAATTGAGCTTTACTTGGGTTGATGATAAATTTACCATCAAGACGAGCAACACGTACTTCAGAAATTAAATTATAAAAAGGAATATCAGATACTGCTAAAGCTGCAGAAGCTGCTAAACCAGCCAAAGCATCAGGCATTACATTTTCGTCATGACTCATTAATTGAATCATTACTTGTGTTTCTGCATGATAATCATCCGGGAAAAGTGGACGCAAAACACGGTCAACAAGACGCATGGTTAATACTTCACTATCACTCGGACGTGCTTCTCTTTTGAAAAAACCACCCGGAAATCTTCCTGCAGCAGCAAATTTTTCACGATAATCTACTGTTAAAGGTAAAAAATCTACGTTAGGATTTGCTGTTCTAGCTGAAACAGCTGTAGCTAAAAGCATACAATCGCCTAAGCGAACCACCACAGAACCGTCTGCTTGTTTCGCTAATTTCCCCGTTTCGATTGAAATGGTTCTTCCATCTCCTAAATCGATAACTTCTTTCGTTACGTTTGGAATCATAAAAATTCTAATTTGGTATTAATATTAGGTTTCGTTGTGTTGTTGTGTGTAGTTGTTGTGTAACCCAATGAAAAACCAAACTTTTTCTGTCAAAATATATAAAACAAAAAGGGGCACAAAGCCCCTTTAGTTGATTATTTTCTAATTCCTAATTCTTTAATAATCTCACGATATCTCACGATATCTTTTTTCTTAAGGTAATCTAAAAGACTTCTTCTTTTACCTACCAATAATACTAACGAACGTTCTGTATTATAATCGTGACGATTTTTTTTCAAATGCTCTGTTAAGTGTGAAATTCTGAAAGTGAACAATGCAATTTGTCCCTCAGCAGAACCCGTGTTTTCAGCTTTACCTGCGTGTTTTGCGAAGATTTCAGCTTTTGTTTCTTTAGTTAAATACATTCCAATATTATTTAAATGATTAT
>JAUXNR010000190.1 GCA_030682755.1 Flavobacterium sp. | reverse complement strand
TTACCCCAATAGTGGCCACATCAACAATTTCAACCGGAATCCCACTTGCAATTTTCCATTTGATAAAAGGTTGCATTGCAGCGATATAATTGCTGTGCGAAATAATCAGCATTTTTCCATGATCCTTTAATGGAGTATATTTCAAACTTTTAAAGTTGATAAACCTTCGTTCATAAATTGAGTAAAAATCTTCTGATATTTTTTCAGGGAAATCAGTTTTCGCTAAAACGTTTTCAGGTTTTTTTGATTGATCGATACTTATTTTCACCTCAATTTCATAATAAACCCTCAGAACTTTCGAAACAGGATTGTATTGAAACGGATAGACCAAAGCCGATTGGGCACGGTAATCATTTAAAATATATGGTCGATTTAACTCTGCCAATTTACCTGGGAAAAATTGGTCCTTTTTATAGTCAGCCCCAAAAACATAAGGAATTGAACCAGGATCAATATCGCGGGTTAGATTGCCTTTTGATGGGGCTAAGTCGATATTGGGAAAATCCCTATAAGAGGATGATAAAACCTCGACTTTCATGTTGCTTTCATTCGGGATGATAAATGATGAAGTCAGCTTAAGAACATCAGGAGCATCCTTAATCAAGAGTGGTGTAGCTTTTGAGGCGACAAGTAGCGAGGAATTGCCTTTCGGGGTTATAACATCTTTCAACTCAAAACTATTTACCGTGAACTTTATTATAGTAGATGAAATGTTAGATGAAATGAGTTCTTTGCGCGTATCTTGGTTTTGATCTGATTTGATTAGGGAAAATGTTTGCGCGAAAGATGCCGATAATACAAAAAGCATTATCACACACGACAGGATTTTTTTCATACGAAACTTTTAAGAAATTATTTCAAAAGTAGAAAATGCCTTGATATAATTTGAGTTTCAGTTTTTAAGACTACAAAATAAATTCCGTTTTTCAAATCCGATAAATCTGAAGTAAATTGATGTGCACCGCCAGAAAATTTAGCTGAAGGTTGAATTACCCTGATCTGCTGGCCAATGGCATTATAAATTATCGCCTCCAAATTTGTTTTTTCGTTTAATTCGAAAGAAATATTCAGGACATCGACCGCAGGGTTAGGATAAAGATGGATTTTAATATTGCTGATATCGGAAAAGGATTTTGGCAATCCTGAAATAAGCGAAGTAGGAGGGAAAACAATATTATCGACCCAACCGCAATCTTCGCCTTCTGCCATGAAAAAATCCTTTGAGTAACGCCATTTAAAAGTGCGGTTTCCTTTTTTAACCGGGAAAACTGCCCGCT
>JAUXNR010000186.1 GCA_030682755.1 Flavobacterium sp. | reverse complement strand
ATACCGAACATGGTAGTTCTGGGCACGACAAACACGCAGGACCCAATGTTTCTGATTTTTGGAAGCGATTTATAATCTGTTCGATTGTATCCATTCCTGAACTTGCATTGTCGCACATGATACAGCAGTGGTTAGGGTTTGAATTCACTTTTGAAGGCGACAAATATGTGTTAGCCATTCTTTCCACTTTCATATTCTTTTATGGTGGTTATCCTTTTCTGAAAGGCCTGTATGACGAAATAAAAGATAAGTCCATTGGTATGATGACACTGATTGGCGTTGCAATTACAGTTGCATGGGCTTACAGTGTTGCTATCACTTTTGGTTTGCAGGGTATGGACTTTTATTGGGAAATGGCGACCCTGATAGACATCATGCTCATTGGACATTACTTTGAAATGAAGTCAGTTATGGGTGCTTCACGTTCATTGGAATTGCTCGTAAAAATGATGCCTTCCACGGCACATCATATTAAGGACGGGAACATTCACGATATGCCGGTCAGTGATTTGAAAATTGACGATATGGTCATGGTGAAGCCGGGCGAAAAAGTTCCAGTGGACGGAATAGTAACAGAAGGTGAAAGTTATGTGGACGAGAGTATGCTCACGGGTGAGAGTAAACCTGTAAAAAAGGAAAAAGATAGTAAAGTAATAGGCGGGGCAGTAAACAGCAATGGGTCTTTAACTATTAAAGTTGTAAGCATTGGAAAAGACAGTTATCTAAACAAAGTAGTCAAACTTGTCGAAGATGCACAAAAGATAAAATCTAAAACACAAAATTTTGCCGACCGTGCGGCAAAGATTTTAACTTTTGTTGCTTTAGGTGGCGGACTAATCACACTTGTTGTTTGGTTGCTCTTGGGTTTTCCATTTGTGTTTGCATTGGAAAGGATGGTAACTGTAATGGTTATTTCCTGTCCTCACGCTTTGGGTTTAGCCGTGCCTTTGGTGGTCGCTATTTCAACATCCATTTCTGCACAAAAAGGGTTACTCATTCGAAACAGAACCGCTTTTGAAAATGCTCGATTGATAACAACCATTATTTTCGACAAGACAGGAACCCTTACAAAAGGTTCTCATGAATTGCAGGAAGTGAAGGTATTGGGTAAAGAATTTGATGAAAACGAATTACTCCGTTTGGCATCAGGCATAGAGCAACATTCTGAACATTATATCGCTGCGGGTTTATTGCGAAAAGTAAAGGAATTGAAAATCAAAATTCCAAAAGCAGAAAATTTCAATTACTTGCCTGGAAAAGGACTAGAAGGAAATGTAGAAGGGAAAGAAATAAAAGTAGTCGGACCAAATTACCTGAAAGAACAAAACATCAGCGTGACCGATACAACCAATGATTTTACAGGAACAGTTGTTTATATTCTGATTGACAAAGACGTGGCAGGATATTTTACCTTCTCTGACCAAATAAGAGAAAGCTCTTTTGAAGCCATTCAAATATTAAAAGAAGCAGGAATTAAAAACTTACTGCTCACAGGCGACAATGAAAAAGTGGCAAAGAAGGTGAGCGATGATTTGAAAATGGACGGCTATTTAGCCAATGTACTACCGCATGAAAAATTAGAAAAAGTAAAAGAACTGCAACTAAAAGGCGAGTTTGTAGCCATGACTGGTGATGGCGTGAATGATGCGCCTGCATTGGCACAAGCAGATGTGGGAATTGCAGTTGGTTCAGGCACTGATGTAGCAGCCGAAACAGCAGATATAATTTTGGTAAACTCAGACCCGAAAGATATCGCCAACCTGATATTATTTGGT
>JAUXNR010000181.1 GCA_030682755.1 Flavobacterium sp. | reverse complement strand
GAGCTGTTTTTCAAACTTCGTGATGAATTTGGTCAAACCTTTGTGATTGTAACACATAATGAAGATTTAGCCAACATGGCCGATAGAAAATTGGTCATGAAAGACGGTCAAATTAGTATCTAACCAACTTAAAAAGTAGTGAATGTTTTTAATTGCAGTTTCATTCATTTACATCATTTTTACAAGTGTTAATTTTGGTTTTGTTTACAGCAAATTCATTGCTTTAAAAAAATCAGATTTGATTGTGAATTCCATTTTAGGACTATTTGCTGTTACAATCCTTGCAAGCATATGGGCTATTTTTGGAAGAATCAATTACGAATTTCATCTCGTTCTATTTTTACTGAACGCCTTGATTGTCTATTGCTATACTTCAGAAATTAAAAGCAACTACATTCAGTTTTACAGTGAATTCAAAGCTGTTAATCGCTATTTGAAATTTTTCCTGATTGCTACTGTAGTACTAATAATTGCTCAAGCTGCAACTGCTCCTTATATTCTTGATAATGAATCGTATTACATTCAAACCGTAAAATGGCTTAATGAATATGGTTTTGTTAAAGGTCTGGCCAATTTACACTTATTTCTTGGTCAGCAAAGTGGTTGGCACATTACACAAAGTGTTTTTAGTTTCTCGTTTCTTTACAATGAATTCAATGATTTGAGTGCGTTTTGCTTGATCTTGGGAAATGCTTATGCTGTTTTAAGATTACACAACTATTTTGAAAACAAGAATAAAAATTATTTGATTTTTGGTTTGTTACCAATCTTTAATATTTTATTTTTTCAATTTATCAGTGCTCCCTCACCCGATTTGCCACTTTATATTTTTACGTTTTTCTTGTTTTTTATTTTTCTGGAAAACAACGCTAAAATGACTGTTGGCTTTTTTAATTTGATTACAACTTTGGTGCTTTATATGTTATTTATCAAAAATACTACTGTTGTTTTAATACTGCTTCCTCTACTCATTTTAGCAACTAATTTTAAAGTATTGGCTCCAAAATTAGGTAGAATAAGTAGTGTTGCAATTTTAGTTTTGAGTTTATTTATACTGAAAAACACCATCGTTACAGGAACTCCAATTTTCCCAACTTCAGTATCTTATTTTAAAACGTTTGATTATACCGTTCCATCAAAAATTGTGTCTGTTTATTATGAAGAATTAAAAACCTACGGCTTTTATCTAACTTCTGAAGAATACAAATCAATGAACGCAATGCAATTGTTTATCAGATGGTTAACCATGCCAAAGTTAAATGGATTGTTTAATAAAATGGCATTACTATTACTTTTGATTTGTCCGGTGCTCATTTTCAGATTTTATAAGAAATCTACATACGGGTTCCTGTATCTTTTAATGCTGCTCCAACTGATTCTTTTGCTAATGACGTCTCCACAATACCGTTTTCATTTGAACTTTGTTTTATTCTTTTCAGTAGCGTGTGCTGCAATCGTTCTCAACAAACAAAATAAACTGGTTATTCCAATTCTTTTTGGCTCAGCAATTTTTAGTGCTTTTATTTTGTTGGTTCCAATAGACTTAAGTTTGTTCAGTAAGAATAAATTTCTTTTAAATACTAGTACATTCAACATTGAAAACGCTATAATTCCACATAAAAAAACCAAACTTACTACTGCATTTGAAACACAAACTATTGGTAATTTAAAATACAATTCGCCCATTTCAAATGATTTCTTTTGGGCTTCAGGTGATGGAGATTTACCCGCTGTAAATAAACCTCAAATTGAGTATTATGCCTATTGGCTAAAAATAATTCCACAACTCAGAACCGATGATTTGAAAGATGGTTTTTATGCAAAAGATATTTCTGAACAATGAAAACATCCGAATTAAAATCTTTTTTAGACGAAAAAGTATGTCTTTATAACAATTCAAAATTTATTGAAAGTGATCCCATTCAAATTCCACACCAATTTTCCTTGAAAGAAGACATTGAAATTGCGGGTTTTCTGAGTGCCTCGATTGCTTGGGGAAATAGAAAAATGATTATTTCCAACGCTTCAAAAATGATGGAAATTATGGGAAACACTCCTTATGATTTTGTCATGGACCACAAACAACACCATCTTGAAAATTTAGAAAACTTTGTACACCGCACGTTCAATAGTAATGATTTTCAGTTTTTTATAAAAGGATTAAAACATATTTATACTCATCACAACGGACTCGAAGCGGTGTTTTCAAAAAATCAAGAAGTGGCTAATTTGCAAAATAGCATTTCAGAATTTAAAAAAATATTTTTCGAAATACCACATCCCTCCCGAACTGAAAAACACATTTCAGACCCCATGAATAATTCGGCAGCAAAACGAATCAACATGTTTTTAAGATGGATGGTCAGAGAGGATAATGCAAAGGTTGATTTTGGAATTTGGAAATCAATTTCACCAGCCCAACTTTCTTGTCCGCTTGATGTGCATTCCGGAAATGTGGCTCGTAAATTAGGATTACTGCACAGAAAACAAAATGATGCAAAAGCAGTTGCAGAACTTGATGCTTCCTTACGAAATCTCGACCCAACTGATCCGGTCAAATATGATTTTGCTCTTTTTGGATTAGGAGTTTTTGAAAAGTTTTGAACTTAAAAAAGTTATGTCATGAAAATTACAATTAGAAAGTGCGAACCATCAGATTTTGAAGCGGTATATCATTTCATAAACCTATTAGAAAATACTGAGTTTTCCAAAGAAAAGCAATTTGAAATCTTTAATGAAAATTTGAAAAACACAAATCATTTGTTTTACATCGCTGAAAATGAAGAAAAACCTATTGGCTTTTTGAGTTGTATGGTGCAAAACCTTATCCATCATAGCGGACCAATTGGAGAAATTCAGGAAATGATAGTTTTACCCGAATATAGAGGCTTTAAGGTTGGAAAAGTATTAATCGAGCATTTAATTAGCGAAGCTAAAAAGAAAAACATACTACAACTGGAAGTTACATCCGGGCTTCAAAGAGTTAAAGCTCATGAATTTTACCTCAGAGAAGGTTTTTTGGATACACATAAAAAATTTACCATGAATATTAGTGAAAAGCCATAGTCATAAAATGAAACAAAAACAGCCACAATATGTATCTTTGCAACGATTTTAAAACAAACTATAATGGAAAAACAACACATCATAAACCGATTTATAAGCTACGTTACAGTGGATACAGAATCGGATCCAAACTCTGAAACAACACCAAGTTCAAAAAAACAATGGGATTTAGCCAATCAATTGGTAGCTGAATTAAAAGCCATCGGGATGCAAGATGTTACGATAGATGAAAAAGCATACATCATGGCCACTTTACCGTCTAATGTAGAACATGAAGTGCCGGTTATTGGTTTTATTTCGCATTTTGACACTACGCCTGATTTTACTGGAGCCAACGTAAAACCTCAAATTATTGAGAATTATGATGGAAAAGATATTGTGTTGAATGCCGAAAAAAACATCATTTTGTCGCCAAGTTATTTCAAAGATTTATTGCAATATAAAGGACAAACACTAATCACAACAGACGGAACAACACTTTTGGGTGCCGATGATAAAGCCGGGATTACTGAAATAGTTTCGGCCATGGAATTTTTAATTAAAAATCCTGAAATCAAACACGGAAAGATCAGAGTGGGATTTACTCCTGATGAAGAGATTGGAAGAGGTGCTCATCATTTTGATGTAGAAAAATTTGGTGCAGATTGGGCATATACCATGGATGGTAGCCAAATTGGTGAATTAGAATATGAAAATTTCAATGCTGCAGGAGCGAAAATTACTTTCAAGGGTAAAAGCGTACATCCGGGGTATGCAAAAGGAAAAATGATTAATTCCATGCTATTAGCATCAAAATTCATTTCAAAACTACCCAAAGATGAAGTTCCGGAAGCAACTAAAGGGTATGAAGGTTTTTTCCATGTAACCGGTATTACGGGAAGTATTGAAGAAAGTACGGTTTCCTTAATCATTAGAGATCACAGCAAAAAATTATTCAAAAAGAGAAAAGACTTTTTACATGATTTGACTTCAAAATTCAATAAAAAATATAAAAAGCAATTTGGAGATGACATTGCAATTATTGAAATCAAAGATCAATATTATAATATGAAAGAAAAAGTGGAACCCGTTTTTCATATTGTTAACATCGCAGAAAAAGCAATGAAAGAGATTGGCATCAAACCCATTATCAAACCGATTCGTGGCGGAACAGACGGTTGCCAACTATCCTACAAAGGATTACCTTGCCCGAATATTTTTGCAGGCGGTCATAATTTTCACGGAAAATATGAATATGTTCCGGTTGAAAGTATGCAAAAAGCAATGGAAGTTATTGTGAAAATTGCAGAACTTACCGCAGAGAAAAAATAAATTTTCATTTATATTTAGCCATTGATTATCCGATTTTATTTAAATTTAATCTGCTAATCAGTGGCTTTTTTAAAATAATTATGGAAGAAAGTAAATCTTGGAACCGAAATCAAAAATGGGTTGAAGAAATTGAATACCTAAAATCAATTCTAGTAAAAACCGACTTGATGGAAACAACCAAATGGGGCGGAATTGTGTATACTTGGAACAATCGTAACATCATTGGAATTGGTGGTTTTAAAGAGTATTTCACGATTTGGTTTTTTAATGGTGTTTTTCTACCCGATGAAAAAAAAGTGTTAGTCAATGCCAACGAAGGCGTGACCAAAGGGTTGAGACAATGGCGTTTTGCTTCAAAAGATGAAGTGAATGAAAAACTGGTGCTTCACTACGTAAATCAAGCCATTGAAAATGAGAAAAACGGATTAACAATTAAACCGGAAAAGAAAGAAATAAATCCCTCTGAGTTTTTCCTTTCAAAATTAAATGAAGAAGCAACTTTGGTTGAAAAATTCAATGCCTTTTCTCCTTACAAACAAAAAGAATTCATTGAATATATAGATTCTGCAAAACAGGAAAAGACAAAACTGGACCGTTTTGAAAAAATAAAACCGATGCTTTTGGCAAACATCGGTTTAAATGATAAGTATCGTAAGTCTTGAGATTATTTTTTCTCTACTAATTTGGCACTCATTTCCATTGAAATGGCAGAACGCTCCATTTTCAATTTTCCGGCCATTGTTTCAACAACAACGGTTCCTTCTGATAATTCAGCTACTTTTCCGTGAAGACCACTTTTAGTAATGACTTTATCGCCTACTTTTAAATTGCTTTCAAATGCTTTTTCTTGTTTGGCTCTTTTTTGCTGTGGGCGGATCATAAAAAAATATATGACCACAAACATTAGTAAAAAAGGTAATAACGATTGCATGTTTTCCATTTTATTGATTTTCTGTTGTTGTTACTGGTTTTGGAATTACGTTGGCTTTGATAGTCAAAACGTCTGTTCCTTGTTGTGTGTTACAAGTAATTGTAACTGATTTTTGTTGCATTCCCGGTTTTCCTGTACTGTCAAATGATACTTTTAACTTTCCGGTTTTTCCGGGTTTGATTGGTTCTTTTGGATATTCTGGAACGGTACAACCACATGAACCGCTTGCATTGGAGATAATCAAATCGGCTTCTCCTGTATTGGTAAAGGTAAATGTTGTTTCCGGTTTGGCACCTTCGTTTATATCGCCAAAACTATGTTCTTTTTTATTAAATGTCATCACCGGATATTTTCCGTTTGTTGGAGCAGGTGTTGTAGTAATCGTTGGTTGCTCAGGCGTGGTTGCTTCAGTTTGTGTTCCCGGTGCCGGCATCTGAATATCAGTGCTGTTAGGGTCAATTCTTGATAGTGCATCTTTTTTTTCACAAGAAAAAATGATAGCAGAAAATAAAACTA
>JAUXNR010000179.1 GCA_030682755.1 Flavobacterium sp. | reverse complement strand
TAGTATTTTAGCCAAATGATTTCAGTAAGTATAATTGGTTCGGGAAACGTGGCTCAACATTTAATTCAGGCTTTTTCTAAAAGTCAGGAAGTTGCTTTGGTTCAGGTTTTTGCGAGAAACAAATCGAGTGTTTCTCATTTGGTTTCAAGCAATCAAATTATTTCTGAATTTGAGGCTTTGCAAGACGCTGATGTTTACATTTTATCCGTTTCAGACAATGCAATTGCGGAAGTATCCGGTCAATTGCCGTTTCAAAACAAATTGGTTGTTCATACATCAGGATCATCTGATTTGGAACACATTGATGCCAAAAACCGAAGAGGTGTTTTTTATCCTTTGCAAACCTTTACTAAAGGGAAGCCTTTGGATTTTAAAGAAATTCCATTTTGTTTGGAAAGCGATAATGAATCGGATTACATTAAACTTAAAACACTCGCAGAAAGCATTTCAACTGTAAATTATTCCATCTCTTCAGCCCAACGAAAAGCGTTGCATGTTGCGGCTGTTTTTGTGTGCAATTTTGTAAATCATTTGTATGCCATTGGAGCAAAAATATGTTCAGAAAACGAACTTCCGTTTTCAATTTTAAAACCATTACTTGAAGAAACTGCTCAGAAAGTTAAAATCATGTCTCCGGAAGAAGCACAAACCGGACCGGCAAAACGAGGTGACACTTCAACCATAAACTCGCATTTGAATTTTTTGACTGATGAAAATCAAAAAGAAATCTACAAACTTCTAACTAAATCAATTATAGACCATGGCAAAAAGCTATAAAGAACTAATGAATACCATCACCACATTTGTTTTTGATGTTGATGGTGTTTTAACAGACGGAACCGTTAATATTGCTCAAAACGGAGAGCTTTTAAGAACCATGCATATTCGTGACGGTTTTGCCATGAAAGCAGCGGTTGAAAGCGGTTATCAGGTTTGTATCATTTCAGGAGGAAGCAACGAAGGAGTTCGGATTAGATTACAAAACTTAGGTATTACAGATATACATTTGGGTTCACCAGACAAAGTGAAAACCTTTAAAGAATATTGTGATGTGTATCAAATCAATCCTGAAAATGTGCTTTATATGGGTGATGACATTCCTGATTTTCATGTGATGAAATTAGTAGGATTACCCACTTGTCCGCAAGATGCTTGTCCGGAAATCAAGGCCATTTCTCATTACATTTCTCATGTAAATGGCGGAAAAGGTGCCGTTAGAGATGTCATTGAACAAGTGATGAAAGTTCATGACAAATGGCATACTTACTTT
>JAUXNR010000171.1 GCA_030682755.1 Flavobacterium sp. | reverse complement strand
ATGAAGCCCGCAATCGGCTACTATTCTTATACGAGCCGTTAGCCACAATCCCCCTACTGTCGAAAAAAGTTGAATTTTTTAGCTAACGTATGTATCTTTGGAACTGTTAGCTCCTTGTTAAGGCCGTTTTTAGCATTGGTGTTTAAAACCCGAGCGCAATCAAGGTTTGAATGTAAAAAGTGATATGTTTTATTATTATCACTTGAGTTAGAATTTACTGGCGATACTTGTAATAGTAATCCCGATTGGAATAATTTCAAAATTAGTAATTACATTTCTTGGAGCTTTTTAATTCATCATAAAAATTTCAGTTATGGCAAAAAAGCAAATGAGTTTAGAAGTAGTAAATCCTAATGCAGCAGGGATTGATGTAGGTAGTCGCAGTCATTGGGTCTCAGTAGGACAAAACTCCGAAGATGTAAAAGAATATGGGGTTTATAGCGAAGACCACAAAGAACTATGTGAATGGTTGAAAAAACACAAAGTTTCCACAATTGCAATGGAAAGTACAGGAACATATTGGCAAAACCTGTTCTCATCCTTAGTTGCCTATGGTTTTGATGTAATTTTAGTAAATGGTCGACAAACAAAAAATATCAGAGGAAAAAAGACCGATATTTTGGATTGTCAATGGATACAGAAATTACATACTTTGGGATTATTGGGTAGTAGTTTTCTTCCAGATAGCACCACTGATATTATTAGGACTTATTCTCGGCACAGACAAAATATCATAAAGCAATCAGCAAGTACAGTAATGAAAATGCAAAAGTATTTTCGATTAATGAATATGCGATTAGATGTTGTAGTAAATGATATAGTTGGTTTGACAGGGACAAAGATTATAAATGATTTTGTAAAAGGAGAAAAGTCAGGAAAAGAATTAGCAAAAAATCGCCATTATAATTGCAAAAAATCAGAAGACGAAATAGCAAAAGCACTTCAATATAATGGAAGAGAAGATTATTATTTTGCCTTACAACACGAATGGAATACTTATTTGCATCTTCAAAACCAAATAGACGAAGTTGATGTTCAGATTAAAAAGCATCTTACAAATGTTATTGATAAAGATGATAATAAGAAACAACATATTGTATCAAAGAAACCATATAAGAGGAAAAATAAAAATACTATTCGAGATGTAGATATGAATCAAATGGCGTATCAATATTTTGAAGGAATTGATTTAATGGCAATAGAAGGGGTTAATGATGCAACAATAATGGCACTAATAAGTGAAATAGGATTAGAAGGAATTAAGAAATTCTATACATCAAAACAATTTACCTCATGGCTTCGTTTGGCTCCAAATAATAAAATAAGTGGAGGTAAGGTGTTAAGTCATTATTTGCCAAAAGGAAGTAATCGTTTAAAAATATCACTACGCCAAGCAGCCAATGCAATAGGGAATTTAAAAGAAGGACACCTATCAGATTTTTTCAGGAAAATAAATTACAAAAGAGGTCGCGCAACAGCAGTAAGTGCAACAGCAAGAAAATTAGCTGTAATTATTTGGAACATGTTGGTTAAAGGAGTGCCATATCAACCACCAACAGAATATCTATTTCTAGACCAAAAAAGAAAAATGAAATTGGTGTCACGTATAAGAAAAAACATTACTAAATTTGAACTCAAACCAGAAGATGTTGGATTTGATAATTTGCTGAGTATCAGAATTTAAAAATTGACGTTAGTTGGAATATTAAAACAGAATGACACACATTGAAAACACACATAATATGGATGCAATAACAATTGGATTAACAATCGGAGGTATTATTTTTGGAGCAATTATAACTTACATTGTTTCAAAGTATTTTTTTAACAAAGGGATTAAGAAGAAATCTTTAACCCCATACAGACAATTTTCGAGTCCGCTTTTTACAAACTTAGACCCAGATTTAAAAAAAGACCTGATTGTTAGTTATAAAAGTCATCAAATTGACAATTTAACCCAAGCCCAATTTCTAATTGCGAATGATGGAGATTTGCCAA
>JAUXNR010000167.1 GCA_030682755.1 Flavobacterium sp. | reverse complement strand
TTGATGCCATTCATACTATTCACTAAGTAGAGGCGAAAATTTCGAATAATTTTATCAGCGTTTTCATAGATATTCGGTTTTTCTATAAAATCGAATTGCATTTCCAATTCAAGGAGGGTATTACGCAAACGATACAAGTTTTTCTTGGACTCCAGAAAACTGGATTTTACATCGTTTAGCTGTTGGAGATGAAATAGATAGGAGTATATTTGATTATTCCTTGAGGAGAACAGATAGATTGGTTATAGAAAAAATTACCATCCCAAATAGTGGTTTTTCCTTTGAAAGAAGATTTGCTTTAAAAAACAGATTATGGTTTTTGACTTTTTGTAAGGAGACCAATTATTAAAAAATAGTGTACTTTAATGTAAATGATAAATGAATTTACCGGGTAGTTCTTTTCCACGAGTAATAATTATAGGCGGAGGTTTTGGTGGCATAGAACTAGCAAAAAAATTACGCAACAAAGAAGTTCAGGTTTTTATGATTGATAAACATAATTACCATACTTTTCAACCATTGTTGTACCAGGTTGCTACTGGTGGCCTCGAGCCAGACTCCATAGCTTTTCCCCTTCGAAAAATTTTCAAACAGCAATCCAATTTTACTTTTAGAGTTGCAGAAGCCATATCAGTAGATACTACAAAAAATGAACTTTTAACCTCAATCGGAAATATTTCTTACGATTATTTGGTCATTGCAACAGGATCAGATACCAATTACTTCGGGAATGATGAAGTAAAAATGCACTCCATGCCCATGAAATCCATACCGGAAGCATTGGATTTACGAAGCATGATTCTTCAAAGATTCGAGAAAGCATTACTTACTACAGATAAAGACGAACAACTCGCACTGATGAACTTTGTAGTGGTAGGTGGTGGTCCAACCGGTGTTGAAACATCCGGTGCATTAGCCGAGCTTAAAAACCATGTATTGCCAAAAGATTATCCGGAACTGGATATTCAGAAAATGCAAATCCATTTGATTGATTCCGGAGAACGTTTATTGCAGAGCATGTCTGTTCAAGCATCCGAAAAGGCAGCAATTTTCCTTAAAAGAATGGGTGTTAATGTGATAAATGAAGATAGGGTTTTAAATTACGACGGAAACACGGTAA
>JAUXNR010000166.1 GCA_030682755.1 Flavobacterium sp. | reverse complement strand
TTACCGTTACCGTAAAACTAGTCTCAGCAAAACAATTTGGTGTGGTATCCGTCTCAGCATATATGTAAACTAACGTTGTTGTAGTTATAGATTGACCAGCAACTAAAGCAACTCCCGTTCCGTTTGACCCTGTGAAATAATTACCAACTGTTAAAGTAGGTAATACATAAGAATCACAAACCGTAACATCTGGTAAGGTGTCAGGGGTGGGAACCGGTATAACCGTTAAGGTAATTTGAGTAGTACCATTAATGGTTGCATTCGTATTATTCTGAACTCTGATATAAATAACCTCACCATCTGTTCCGTTGTAAGTTGCAGGATTGGTAATAAAAGGTGTTCCTGTTGTTGCTCCGGCAAAAGTATTATGATATGTTACTGTATATTGAGATGCAGGTAGTCCATTTAATGCATTAGCATCAGCTTGCGTTAGGTCAAAAATCTCGAAACCATCACCATTCGCATCACATAAACCAGGAATGTTTGTTGGTTGCGGATTTAAAGTACAATCCAAAATAATCAAATCAAATGAAGAAGTTACAATACAAGGATCTCCATCTATTTGGATTGCAGCATAAATGGTTTGGCCATTACTTGAATAATTAGAAGCCCCACCAATTGGACTTGCTCCTAATTGTGCATCTTCCAAAGTTAAATGATAGGTAACATCACCAAAATTTCCATTTAATAAAATACCAGAATTTGAATTAAGATTAAAGGTACCTGGCCCTGGTCCACAAACTTCTAAATCATTTGGTGTTCCAATATTTGCCGCCGGTGGATCCATTAAGATAACTGAAGAAGTTGCATTAGGTACACATCCCGGCTTGTTAACCACAACAGTATAAGTACCTGTTTGCGTTGCAATGTATGACTGACTCGTGGCTGAAGGAATTAAAACTCCATCTAAAAACCAAGCATATGATGCTGCATCAGCAATTGTAGCTTCTAAAAAAATAGCTCCACCCGGACATATAATTTGATCTTCTCCCAAAGTTAAAGGACATACAATATTACAGTCGGTAGTTCCTGCATTAGGAGCTAAAATATTGGTTTGTGTCATTGTAATTTGACCTGGTGCACCATTAAAATTCGTTATTAACACAACGTATATTTCACCCGCTTGAGCTCCTGTAATAGTCATATTCTCTACTGCATTACCTGAATAACTACAGTCAATTATATTCCCATTAGGATAAAAATTAGGATTTGAAGTATTGTTTGGACATGAAGATGGAGCACAATTTGTTTGCAAAACCGGACAAAAATCAGCAGGAGTTGATCCTGGAGGAAAAGGTCCCCAAGCTATGAAATCAACATCAATTGGATTTCCGGCATTACTGGTTTGTGAAATTTGAAAATTCAAATTACCCCCTTGACCTATTTGTAAATAAAACCAAGCCGGATTAGGAGTGGTTCCGTTACAGCCAATTGTTCCTAAACTAGGTACACCTGTTTGATTATTAAACGTTAGTGAACTACCTCCGGCACAAAAAGGCTCAACATTAGGACAAGTGGCTCCTTGACCGAAAGATATTATCGTGAAAAATAAAAAAGATATGGATACTAGTAGTTTTTTCATAGCTAGTTTTAAATATTAAAAAATAAAGGGCGTAAAATTCCAATTTGATTCCGTAGTACAAGATTTTCCTGAAGCATCACTTTTTCCAATAAGAATTCTCCATTTGAAACACTTTCTGTTTACCGTAGTTAACATTCCTAACTTAATTGCTGCTTGATTTTTATTCAAATCAAGTATATCATACATAATAGGATCAAACAAAGTTTCACCTGAAATATCATTCATACAATCATTTAAAGGTTGTATTTCTAAAATTACTTTATCAAAATTTTTAAAAGAATTGCTTTCATTCCATGTTAATTCCACTGCCGCATATTCAGCAGGAGTGGCTTCTACCACTCTAGTTGAAATCTCAATTGACGCATTACATTCCTCATTAAAAGTTACTTTTGTAACCTGAGCTAGCATTAAATTGGTACCGGCAAGTATCAAAAAAATAATCTTCTTAATCATTTGTTTACTTAATTTAAATGTTTTAGGGGCGGAAATTTACATAAATTTAAGAAATTATTGTCTTAAAATTTTAAAGATTTTAAATGAATTTTGCTTTACACTAAATTCCTATTATTTATTTATCTTTGCACACCTTTATAAATTAACAGTAATAGTCTATATTAATGAATACAGATAACGATACTTTTGACGAAGCCGGAGATGATCATTTTTTCAATTCAGTGAATAACCCAATTAGAGAAGATGCCTTTGATTTAAGCGACGATCAAAAAATTGAATTGATAAAAAAAGATGTTGCTTCCATTTTAACCACTTTAGGAATGGATTTAACCGATGACAGTATGAAAGGTACTCCAAACAGAGTAGCAAAAATGTTTGTTAAAGAACTTTTTGGAGGCTTAAATCCGTCTAAAAAACCAAGCTCATCCACTTTTGAAAATCATTATAAATACGGCGAAATGCTTGTTGAAAAAAACATTACGGTTTATTCAACATGTGAACATCATTTGTTACCTATTGTTGGAAGAGCCCATGTGGCTTATATCTCCAGCGGAAAAGTAATTGGTCTTTCTAAAATGAACCGAATTGTGGATCATTTTGCCCGAAGACCACAAGTGCAGGAACGTTTGACGATGCAAATTGTAAAAGAATTACAACATGCTCTGAACACAGAAGATGTGGCTTGCGTTATTGATGCCAAACATTTATGTGTTAATTCAAGAGGAATAAAAGATATTGAAAGCAGCACTGTCACGTCTGAATTTGGAGGAAAATTCAAAGAAGACCAAGTTAGAAGAGAGTTTTTAGAATACATTAAATTAGACACTAAATTTTAATAGTCCTGCTAAATTTTTTTTATGGAACTTTATAAAACAAATTCACTAAAAATATACAATTCACTATCGGGTGAAAAAGAAGTTTTCATTCCAATTCATCCCGGAAACGTGGGAATGTATGTTTGCGGCCCAACCGTATACAGTAATGTACATTTAGGTAACGTTAGAACTTTTATGAGTTTTGATGTGGTGTATCGTTATTTCAAACATTTGGGATATAAAGTTCGTTACGTAAGAAACATTACCGACGTGGGTCACATTGTTGACGATATTGATGAAGGTGAAGATAAAATTGCTAGAATGGCTCGCATTGAAAAAGTGGAACCCATGGAAATTGTACAGCGATATACTGTAGATTTTCATACCATTTTACATGAATTAAATTTTCTTCCGCCAAGTATTGAACCTACGGCAACCGGCCATATTATTGAACAAATTGAAATCATCAAACAAATTATTGAAAACGGATTTGCTTATGAATCCAATGGTTCTGTATATTTTGATGTTGTAAAATTCAATGAGACCAACAACTACGGTAAGTTGAGTGGTCGTAATATTGAAGACATGATTGCCAATACTCGTGATTTAGACGGACAATCAGACAAAAAAAACAGTCAGGATTTTGCCTTGTGGAAAAAAGCAGAACCGCAACATATTATGCGTTGGCCTTCGCCTTGGAGTGACGGTTTTCCGGGATGGCATTTGGAATGTACGGCCATGAGCACAAAATATTTAGGCAATCATTTTGACATTCACGGTGGTGGAATGGATTTAAAATTTCCACACCACGAATGTGAGATTGCTCAAAACGAAGCTTGCACCGGTCAATCGCCAGTTAATATTTGGATGCATGCCAACATGCTTACTTTAAATGGTAAGAAAATGGCAAAATCAACAGGTAATAATATTTTACCGGGAGAGATTTTTTCCGGAGACACACCGCATTTGACAAAAGCATTCTCTCCTTCTGTGGTTCGGTTCTTTATGCTTCAAGCCCATTACAGAAGTATTTTAGATTTTTCAAATGATGCAATTTTGGCTTCCGAAAAAGGATTTATGCGACTGATCGAAACTATTGATTTGATTCCGTCTATCTCAACATCAAACGTGTCAAGCTTGGATGTTGCCGCATGGAAGCAAAATTGTTATGATGCCATGAACGATGATTTTAATACACCTATTTTAATTGCCCATTTATTTGAAGGTGTTCGTTACATCAATTTGGTTAAAGACAATTCAGAAACGTTAACCACACAAGATTTAAAAGTAATGGAACAAACACTCCATTCTTTTGTTTTTGATGTTTTAGGTCTAACCCATGTTTCTAAAAATGCAAATCAAAGTGAAAAATTAGAAGGTGTAGTTCATTTGTTGATTAACCTGCGTGAAGAAGCCCGAGCGAATAAAAACTTTGCTCTTTCTGATCAAATCAGAGATCAATTACTAGCACTCGGAATTCAATTAAAGGACGGCAAAGAAGGCACACAGTTTACCGTTTCAAACTAATTTCATGTTGAAAAAAATCCTAATAGCTCCGTTTATATTTCTAGTAAGAGCCTATCAGGTTTTGATTTCTCCGTTAACTCCGGCAACCTGTAGGTTTGAGCCAACCTGTTCACATTATACCATAGATGCTTTTAAAAAACATGGTGTTCTGAAAGGTTTTTGGTTGTCATTAAAAAGAATAAGCAGTTGCCATCCTTGGGGAAGAAGCGGTTATGACCCTGTTCCCTAACCCTGCAAAAATATAAAAACAAAATTTAACCTTTTTAAAATCTTAATGGTATTAAAAAGGTTTTGTTTGTTGTTATAATTTCAATTACTTTTACTGATGATAAGAAATTTCTAACTATGATTTTACACTCCTTACAGTTTGTTTGGAATCCTTCTGAAGGTTTCGATTTTGGGATATTTATGATCCGTTTTTACAGCTTAACATGGGTAATTGCTTTTATTTTAGGCTGGTATATCACCAAGAAAATTTTCATTCGAGAAAATGAACCCATTGAAAAACTGGATTCTTTATTTATTTACACCGTTGTTGCTACCATGCTTGGAGCTCGATTGGGACATGTCATTTTTTATCAATCGGAATTGTTTTATCAAGATCCATTAAGCATTCTGCTTCCCATTCGAACAAAACCGGAGTTTGAATTTACGGGATTTTCCGGCTTAGCCAGTCATGGAGCTGCCATTGCCATAATTATTACTATGATTTATTTCAGTAAAAAAATCATGCTTCGTCCATTACTTTGGGTTTTGGATCGTATTGTAATTGCTGTAGCAAGTGGTGCTATTTTTATTCGATTGGGCAACTTCTTTAATTCCGAAATCGTGGGTCATGAAACAACATCTGCTTTTGGTGTAAAATTCATTCAGGACTTTTATGACAAACGCGAAGCAGTGATGGCTACAAAAATTGCTGAACCAAAAGAAGCGTATAAAGCAATCACCAATAATCCACAATTTAGCCAATTGGTTGAGGCGGTTCCTTTTAAACATCCCGCTCAATTGTATGAAGCCATTGGTTATGTTTTTGTCTTTTTGATTTTATATTTTCTATATTGGAAAACAGAAGCACGCCACAAGCAAGGATATATTTTTGGAATGTTTTTAGTTTTATTGTGGACTATTCGCTTCTTTGTAGAATTTGTAAAAGAAAGCCAAGGAGGTTTTGAAACCTATCCTGTATTCAATGCCCTTTCAACCGGACAATGGTTGAGTATTCCTTTTGTCTTGATTGGATTATATTTTATAATAAAAGCCAAGAAAACAGCATAATACTATTATTATTTAAACAAGAAACCGATTTCAAATGAAGTCGGTTTTTTTGTTATTGTAACTCAAGAACTCTTTATTTGATGAATGAATGAAGTTGTATTAACAGTTCTCCCAAAAAAACAAGAATAAAATCTCTCACAGAAAACACTGAAAACACAGAAATTGAATAACTCTTAAACTTTTAAACTCTTAAACTTTTAAACTCTTAAACTTTTAAACCCTTAAGCTTTTAAACTCTTAAACCCTTAAACTTTTAAACTTTTAACCTTTCACCAAAAAAAAAGACCCGATTGCTCAGGTCTTTTCTATATAAATTCTAATGGAATTATTCTTGTTCTAATGCTTTTTTTCTAGCTTCTTGTTTGTTGATTGTATCCACCATTAAAGGTGTTGCAATAAATAACGAAGAATACGTTCCCACTAAGATACCTACTAAAATAGCAAATACAAATCCTCTGATGGTTTCACCACCAAGGATGAAGATAGAGAACAATACAATTAATGTAGTAAATGAGGTATTAATGGTTCTACTGATAGTAGTGTTTAACGCTTTATTCACCACCTCGTTGAATGTACCGGTTGTGTGCTCCGATAAAAATTCACGAACTCTATCAAACACAATTACGGTATCATTTAAGGAGTAACCAATAACCGTTAGAATTGCCGCGATAAACGCCTGGTCAATTTCCATGTTAAATGGTAAATATTTGAATCCAATTGAATAAATTCCCAATACGATAATTACATCATGGAAAACAGCACCAACCGCTCCTAAAGAGAATTGCCATCTTCTGAAACTGATTAATAAGTAAAGGAAAACTACTAATAACGATCCTAATACGGCCCAATATGCATTGGTTTTAATATCTTCTGCAATGGTTGGCCCTACTTTTGTTGCTTGTAAAATACCAACTGTTTTGTCTTCAGAATTGGTAACAAATTCTTCAGAAGTCATTCCTACTGGTAGATATGATTTCAAATTATCAAACAACATTTGGTTTACTTCACTATCAACTCCTACTCCTTCTTCGTCAACTTTATATTTAGTTGTAATTTTTAATTGGTTGTTTGTTCCAAAAGTTTTGGCTTCAACGTTTGTTCCAAAACCTTTAGTTAAGACAGAACCAATTTCATTTGCTGAAACTTCTCTATCAAAACGAACTTGGAATGTTCTTCCTCCAACAAAATCAACACCTTGATTTAATCCGTTGATGAAGAATAATGACACCAATGAAATAATCACTAAAACTGAAGAAATTGCATAAGCTACTTTTCTTTTGCTTAAGAAATCAATATTCATATTCTTGAACCAATTTTTTGACATTGGCGTAGAGAATGTGATATTTTGAGTTTTAGTCAAACTCCAATCTAATAAAATTCTAGTGATGAAAATAGACGTAAATAATGAGGTACCGATACCAATCAATAACGTGGTAGCAAATCCTTTGATTGGCCCTGTTCCGAAAACCAAAAGGATTAATGCTGTTAACGCCGTAGTAATGTTAGCATCAAAAATAGAAGACATTGCTCCTTTCCAAGTGAATGCATAGTTTACGGCTTCCTCTAATGTTTTACCAGAATCTAATTCTTCTTTAGCTCTTTCAAAGATAATTACGTTAGCATCCACTGCCATACCAATAGTAAGAACAATACCGGCAATACCAGGCAACGTTAACACCGCACCTAAACTGGCTAAGATACCGAAGATGAAAAGAATGTTTACAATAAGTGAAATATTAGCAAAAATACCTGCTTTTCCATAATATAAAATCATCCAAACTACAACCAATAACATACCGATAATGAATGATAAAATACCATTATCAATAGCTTCTTGACCTAAAGACGGCCCTACAACATCTGACTGAACAATATCAGCAGCTGCCGGAAGTTTACCCGCTTTTAATACGTTTGCTAAATCTTGCGTTTCTTCAACTGTAAAACTACCTGTAATTTCTGAACGACCACCTGAAATGGCACCGCTTGAAACACCCGGAGCAGAATATACAATATCATCAAGTACAATAGCAATAGCATTTTTTTGTTGACTTACTTTTCCTGTCAACTCTTCCCATTGTTTTGCACCTTTACCGTTCATTTGCATGGTTACGGCTGGTTTTCCAATTTGGTCAAAAGTAGCAGCAGCATCCACAACAACACCTCCACTGATTGGAGCTTGGTTGGAACGATCAGCTTTTAAAGCATATAATTCAACTGCAGGAACTCTTTCTTTTTTATCGTTTTCAATAGTAGTTGGTTTTCCCCAAACTAATTTTGCATAACGCAATTCAGGAGAACGCAAAGCTTTAATGCTTTCTCTTTTGAAATAGTTATTAATTGTAGCCGTATCTCTTGGAGAAAAATAAGCCACAACAGGTCCGAAACCTCTTGAAAGCATTTTGTCCAATAACGGATTGTTGGTATCAACGTTTGCACTATCTGCAGCGTTATCAGTTAATAACGAATCAATTCCTGTTTTAACAGTTTCTTTTACTTCAACTTTCTTAACTTCAGTTGCTTTCAAAGCGTCATTTACAGAAAACAAATAACCCATTACTTGGTCAGACTGTAATGTTTCCCAGAACTCTAATTGAGCTGTACTTTGCAACAATTTTTTTGCACGGTCAACATCTTTTGCACCCGGTAATTCCACTAAGATTCTTCCGGTTTCTCCTAAACGTTGGATATTTGGTTGCGTTACACCAAATTTATCAATACGTTTTCTTAACACTTCAAATGCACTCAAGATAGACTCATCAACTTTTCTTTTGATGATTGGTTTCACTTGATTGTCTGTCATTTTTAAAGTAATCTCATTCTCTAAGTTTTTATTTAAAAATATCTCAGGTGAGGCTAATTTAGAATTTGAATCTTTTGCAGCAGCATCGTAAGCTTCAAAAAAAGCATCCAAATAGGTTTGATTTCCTTTTTGGTTTGCTTTCGCATCGGCTAAAGCTTTATTGAAAGTAGCATCTTGTGTGTTATTTGCTAATCCTTTTAAAATATCTTTTACAGAAATTTCTAAGATTACGTTAATACCACCTTCAAGGTCAAGACCTTTATTGATTTGATTGTCTTTTACGAAATCATAGGTAAACGTATTTAAAAACACTTTTTCGTTTTTAATCGAATCCAAGTATTTTAACTCCAAACGATTTAAATCAAGATCTTCAAGTGCTCCCGGATCATCGGCTAATAATCCTTTTTCTTTTTTATCTGTTAATTTTTTAAACTCCGCTGTAGCATATGCCTTGGCATCATTTTTTACTTTATTAGCTACAAAAGTGAATGAAAGTTGGTAAATACATACCAACGCTAAAATGATTGCGATAAATTTAATCAGTCCTTTATTCTGCATTATTACTAAAAATTAATTACTATTTAATTGGTAAAGTTTTGATTGTAAATCAGATATAAATTAGAGTCGCTCTAATCTTTTTCTGAAAACGTGCAAATATATAATTATGGTTAGGATTAACCAATTAATTTATGGTTAATCTCAAAAAAAAGACTGCAAAAATGCAGTCTCTTTCAAGTTATGTTTAAAATCTTATGATAAAACCGATTTCAAATCGCCATTCATCGCTCGTACAGCATCTGCACTTTTAGCGAATAAAGCTTTCTCAGCCTCATTTAAGTTTAAGTCAACGATTTTTTCGATACCATTTTTTCCAATGATACAAGGCACACCGATACAAATATCGTTTTGTCCGTATTCACCTTCTAAAAAGACAGAACATGGAATCATTTTTTTCTGGTCGTTTAAGATACTATCCACCAAATAAGCCACAGAAGCTCCCGGTGCATACCAAGCAGAAGTTCCTAACAAAGCAGTAAGCGTTGCTCCTCCAACCATGGTGCTTGATGCTACTTTAGCCAATTCTTCTTCAGATAAAAATTCTGAAACAGGAACGCCATTATACGCTGCTAATCTTGTTAATGGAATCATGGTAGTATCACCGTGTCCGCCAATTACCATTCCGTGAATGTCATTTGCCGGTTTATCTAACGCTTGTGATAAATAGGTTTTGAAACGTGAACTGTCTAAAGCTCCTCCCATTCCAATCACTCTGTTTTTTGGTAATCCGGTAGCTTTCAATGTTAAATAAGTCATAGTATCCATTGGATTTGAAACTACTACAACAATTGCATTTGGTGAATGCTGTAATAAATTTTCGGCAACAGATTTTACAATTCCTGCATTGATTCCGATTAACTCTTCACGAGTCATTCCCGGCTTTCTTGGAATTCCTGAAGTGATAACTACTACATCGCTGTTTGCTGTTTTTGCATAATCATTAGTGCTTCCCGAAACTTTTGTATTAAAACCTAAAGTAGTTTGCGTTTGCATGATGTCTAACGCTTTTCCTTCTGCAAAACCTTCTCTGATGTCTAATAATACAATTTCACTTGCAATTCTTCTGTAAGCAATAGCATCGGCACAAGTTGCACCCACATTACCTGCTCCTACAATGGTAACTTTCATTTTATTCGTATTTAAGTTAAGTATTTATAATTGATATTGAATTCCAATATTTGCGTTTACAAATTTACCAAAAGCAATCGAATTTTGCAGATAAAAATTACTAATTTGACATCGCAAAGAAACTTCACCAATCACATTTGTTTTTGGAACTGCTATAGTATCTAAAAGTTCATTAATTACCTTTTGAACCGGTAAAATGGATTCAATTGCTCCTTTTTTCCCGGAAACAATATATTCAAAATTACTTCGATTTACTATCAAACTACTCATTATTTCAAATCGTTTGATTTCTTTTGAAAATGCCATTTGAACATGATAGGTGTCAACTAATCCCGAAATTTGATTTATTCCTAAATTTCCATATTGGGTGTTAATATCTAAAAATTCAAACGTAATATCTTCATTGGAATACATTCCCATTACAGCAAAATGATATTTTTTTTCTTCCAATTTTGGAAAAAACTGACTTAAATTTTGTTTTAATCCAAAACCATATACTTGGTATTCTCCTCTTTTTAATTTTGTTCTGGTTGAATATCTAACAACCAATTCTGCTCCATAAGGCAATTCCAAAGCTCCGGTAAGATAAGGATATACAATTACTTCC
>JAUXNR010000165.1 GCA_030682755.1 Flavobacterium sp. | reverse complement strand
ATGGCAAGAGATAAAAACACCAAATTTGAAATTGATGAAACTTACGAAATAAAAGATTTTAATTTGGCCATATCAGATACAACTTCTCTTTCTAAAAACCGAAGCGATGTGAAAGCCATCGAAAAAACGATGGAAATAAATCAGCTCAAAATTGTAGCCGAAAAAACAAAGTTATTGCCCGAGTTTGGTATAAAATACGATCATATGTTTGCTTTTGGAGAACAACCCCAACAATTTTCCTTGATGGGAATGATTACCATTCCAATGCCTTGGTCAACTAAAATGAATAAAGCCAATATCGACAGTTTTCAAATTAAAAATGAAAGTTTGAACTGGCAAAAGCAAATGATTTTGAATGAAGCCACAGGAATGATTTCGGGTATGAACAATGAATTGACCGCTTTAAAAAAGCAATACGAGGTTGCACAAAAAAGCATCATTCCTGCCTTGAAAAAAAATTATGAAACTGCAATTTTGGCTTGGCAAAATAATACTGGTGATTTATTTGCCACTCTCGATGCTTGGGAAGCATTAAATATGGCTCAAATTGATGCTTTAGATAAATTGCAAAGTATATTGGCAGCACAAGTAGAAATTGAAAAACAATTAGAAACCAAATAATTATGAACAAGTATATAAAGTATGGTTTAGCTCTTGTTGTAATTTCCATTATCGGAATTGCAATCTATTTCTTTGCCAAAAAATCAGATAATCATTCGGAAATGGGACATCAAAACGAGGTTTACACTTGTTCAATGCACCCGGAAATCATTAGAGATAAACCCGGAAATTGTCCCATTTGCGGAATGACTTTGGTAAAAAAAGTAACAGAGAATAATTCCGTTGACGACAATTCAATCGACAATCTTATAAAACCTACCGACAATTTTATAGTAGGTAATTATCAAACAACAACGGCAATAGACACTGCTTTGAGCAGTGAAATAAATTTACCGGGAATTGTGGAGTATGATCCCAATTCATCGGTAAATATTGCAGCTCGAATGAGCGGTCGAATCGAAAAAATGTATGTCAATTATAAATATCAAAAAGTAAATAAAGGACAAAAACTATTTGATTTATACAGCCCAGAATTACTGACGGAACAACAAAACTTCATTTATATGATTACTAATGATGCTGAAAATCCTTCGATTATTAATGCCTCCAGACAAAAATTGTTGCTTTATGGAATGACTGAAAATCAAATAAATGCGCTGTTTAATTCCAAAAAAGTTAACCCGTTAATAACCATTTATAGTCCAGCTTCTGGTATTATTGAAGGAACAGCAACGATGGATAATACAACTAATCCTGTGATGCAAAGTGCGAGTAACAACACTGAAGTTTTGAATGTTAAAGAAGGGAGTTATATAAAAAAGGGAGAAATCATTTTTAAACTATTAAATACGGATAAAGTATGGGGAATATTTAATGTTATCCAAGGATACAATAGTCTTGTCAAAGCCAATCAATCCATCAGAATTACTTCCGAACTAGACAAAAACGAACTCATAGATGCAAAAATCAATTTTGTCGAAACACAATTAAATCCAGCCGATAAAACCAACAGAATTCGAGTTTATTTAAATAATAATAAATTCAAATTACCAATTGGGTTAAGATTGCAAGGAGTTGTGAAAACAAATTCAGTAAATGGGATTTGGATTCAAAAACAGTCAATGGTAAGCATTGGAAACAAGAAAATAGTTTTCTTAAAAATGGACAATGGCTTTAAGGCATCCACTATAAAGACAGGAATTGAAATAGATGATTTTATCCAAATTATGGAAGGTATTTCAGTAAAAGACACCATTGCCAAAAACGCACAATATTTAATTGACAGCGAAAGCTTTATTAAAACCGAATAATAATGAAGACAATAAAAAAAATAAGTGTACTATCAATACTATTTATGGTAATGGTGGCTTGTAATACTAAAGACAAAGAAGACCATAGCAAAAACAATAAGAGTGCAGCAACAACATTTTACACTTGTTCTATGGATCCACAAGTTAAGGAAGACAAACCCGGAAAATGCCCCATTTGCCATATGGAGTTAACCCCAATAAAACAAGATGACACAGAGGCTAATGAAATAAGTTTGAGTAAACAGCAAATACAATTGGGAAATATCACTACACAAACTATTTCAGAAACTCAAAGCAGTTTAGAGCAAAATTATACAGGAGTCTTGTCCATTAATCAAGAAAAAATAAAAACCATTTCTGCAAGAGCAATGGGACGAATTGAAAAGTTGTATTTCAAAACCGTTGGTGATTATGTTTCTAAAAACCAAGCCGTATATCAATTGTATAGTGAAGATATTGCCATTGCCAAACAGGATTATTTTACGGCATACAAACAACTGGCAATGCCTGGCGATTTTGGAAAAAATGCCCGAAATATGCTCAATGCAGCAAAACAAAAACTGTTGTTCTTTGGTTTAACCAATGCCCAGATTGAAAGTATAAAAACCAGTAAGGAAGTTTCTCCTTATACCATTTTTTATAGCACTGCCAGTGGAACAATATCGGAAATAAGTACCACAGAAGGCAGTTATGCAATGGAAGGTTCCCCCATCATTAAATTGGCGGATTTAAACAGTCTTTGGTTAGAAACACAGGTAAACGTAAACTATGCCAAGAATCTAAAAATAGGACAAAAAGCCCAAATTACATTTTCCGATTTTCCTGATAAAACCATAAATGCGCAAGTTTCTTTTATCAATCCTGAAATAAATCCAGATACTCGTCTGCTTTTAATTCGATTGGAAATATCAAATCCAAATTTGCAATTAAAACCCGGGATGCAGGCTATGGCAAAATTAACACAATCCAATCTAAAAGGATTGTATATTCCTGTAGATGCAGTGATCAGGGAGGAAAACGCTTCCTATATTTGGGTTGAAAAAAGACCGGGAGTATTTGAAAACGTAATGGTAGAAACTGGAATAGAAACCAATGGAATGATAGAAATCAAATCTGAAATAGATCCTGCCAAAAAAGTCGTTATTACAGGGGCTTATGCCATAAACAGCGAATATAAATTCCGAAAAGGAAGTGACCCAATGGAAGGGATGAAAATGTAATATTTAAAAACTAAAAAATTATGACACATACCTATACCATTACCGGAATGACTTGCAATGGCTGTCGTTCTAAAGTCGAAAAAACATTGAATGCTATTGATGGCGTTGAAGCAAAAGTTTCCTTAAACCCATCCATAGCTACTATAACAATGGAAAAACACATTCCAATAACACAGTTGCAAGAAGCATTATCTGCCGTTGGAAAATACACCATAGAAATAGCCAATGATAAAATGTTACAACAAGCAACCTCAAATGAAAATACTGTAAAATCTTGTTGCTCTACGCATTCCCACAGCGATAAAAAAGAAATCAAAATCGCTGTTAATGCTAATGGCAAATATTATTGTCCAATGCATTGTGAAGGCGAAAAAGTGTATGACAAAGCAGGCGACTGTCCTGTATGCGGAATGGATTTAGTCAAAGCTCCGGATTTAACTCTTAGCAAATCCCTATATACTTGTCCAATGCATCCAGAAGTAATTAGTGAAACACCAGGTTCTTGTCCTATTTGCGGAATGGATTTAGTGCCTATGAATCCAACTGACACAGAAGATCAAAAGACCTATAAAGATTTGGTCAAAAAAATGAAAATAGCGGTCGTATTTACAGTTCCCATTTTTGCAATCGCAATGATAGAAATGATGCCAAACAATCCGTTACTTAAAATAATGGATGCTACAAAATGGAATTGGGTACAATTTATACTTACACTTCCTGTTGTTTTTTATGCCTGTTGGATGTTCTTTGTTCGTGCCTTCAAATCTATTATTACTTGGAATTTGAATATGTTTACCCTTATCGGTATAGGAACCGGAGTTGCCTTTTTGTTTAGTTTAGTGGGTATGTTTTTTCCAAACATTTTTCCAAACGAATTCAAAACAGAACACGGAACAGTCTTGCTTTATTTTGAAGCCACAACAGTAATTCTAACATTGGTTCTATTAGGACAATTAATGGAAGCCAAAGCACACAGCCAAACTAGTGGAGCAATTAAGGAATTACTAAAACTCGCTCCTACCGAAGCTATTTTAGTAATTGATGGAAGTGATAAAGTAATTTCGATTCACGACATCAAAAAAGGGGATTTATTGCGCGTAAAACCCGGGGACAAAATACCAGTTGATGGCAAAATTACCGATGGAGAAAGTAGCATTGATGAAGCGATGATTACAGGCGAACCCATTCCAGTGGACAAAAAGAAAGATGACAATGTAATTGCAGGAACTATAAACGGTAACAAATCCTTTGTAATGATTGCCGAAAAAGTAGGTTCAGAAACTTTACTTTCTCAAATCGTGCAAATGGTCAACGATGCTTCTCGATCTAGGGCACCAATTCAAAAATTGGCCGATAGTATTGCCAAATATTTTGTGCCAATAGTGGTGATTATTTCAATAATTACTTTTTTCATTTGGGCTAAGTTTGGTCCCGAACCTGCTATGGTTTATGGGTTTATAAATGCCATTGCTGTATTGATTATTGCTTGTCCTTGTGCTTTAGGTTTGGCAACTCCCATGTCCGTAATGGTGGGTGTTGGTAAAGGAGCACAATCGGGCGTTTTGATAAAGAATGCCGAAGCTTTAGAAAATATGAATAAGGTTAACGTTCTAATTACAGATAAAACAGGAACTATCACCGAAGGAAAACCATCTGTCGAAAAAATATACTCAACCGATAACAAAGATGAAGATTTATTGCAACGCATTGCTTCATTAAATCAATATAGTGAACATCCATTAGCACAGGCTGTAGTTAATTATGCTAAACTAAAAACTGTTTCATTAATTGAAGTTAAAGATTTTGAAGCCGTTGCAGGAAAAGGAGTTACAGGAACGGTAACCAATAAAAAAGTAGCATTAGGTAATAAAAAGCTAATGGAACAAGTCAAAGCAACAGTCTCTGACGATTTAGAAAACAAAATTATTGCAGAACAAAAACTCGGAAAAACAGTTTCCTATATAGCAGTTGAAGGCATTGCTATTGGTTTTGTATCAATCTTCGATGCGATTAAAGAATCAAGTACAGCAGCCATTAAAGAATTAATGAGCCAAGGTGTAAAAGTAATTATGCTAACTGGGGATAATGAAAATACAGCCAAAGCGGTTGCTGATGAATTAGGGTTAGCATCATACAAAGCCGGATGCTTACCCGAAGACAAACTCAAAGAAATAAAAATATTACAAGCAGAAGGCAAAATTGTGGCCATGGCTGGCGATGGTATAAATGATGCTCCGGCATTAGCACAAGCTGATATTGGAATTGCCATGGGAACCGGAACTGATGTAGCTATTGAAAGTGCCAAAATCACTTTAGTGAAAGGAGATTTACAAGGCATCGTAAAAGCTAAAAATTTGAGTCATGCTGTTATGAGAAACATCAAGCAAAATTTATTCTTTGCTTTTTTCTATAACGTATTGGGTGTGCCAATTGCAGCAGGAGTTTTATACCCATCTTTCGGAATCTTATTATCTCCAATGATTGCAGCTCTAGCCATGTCATTTAGCTCAGTATCTGTAATTGTGAATGCATTACGATTACGAAATTTAAAACTTTAAATAAAAAATGAAAATGAAAAAAATAATCTTTATAAGCTTTATGCTATTTCAATCGTTACTAATAGGTGCCCAAGAAAAAGTTCAAATCAGAACCACATCAGCAAGTCCAGCTTCATCATTTGATCAAGAAGTGGGCAGTGCAATAATAAAAATAGCATATAGCAGACCTTTAGTAAGAGGCCGAAAAATATTTGGTGAATTAGTACCTTTCGATAAACTTTGGCGTACAGGTGCGAGTGATTGCACAGTAATTAACACTTCCGAAGATATTTCCTTTGGTAAAAGTATATTAAAAGTCGGTAGTTATTCAATATTCTCAATTCCATCAGTTAATGAATGGACGATAATTGTTAACACAGATACTACTTTACATGGTGAAACGGGCTATGATGAAAAAAAAGACGTGATGCGTTTCAAAGTCCCTACAGAAAAAAGTCCCAACTTCTATGAAACATTCACAATTGAATTAAATGACATCAATAGCAAAGGAGAGGCATTTCTAAAAATATTTTGGGAAAATACTATGGTCAAAATACCAATAAAGAGTAAGGAGGACGATACTATATTAGCATTAATAGACCAACATATTGTTAAAGGCAAAACACAAGATGCTACTTTATTATTTCAG
>JAUXNR010000157.1 GCA_030682755.1 Flavobacterium sp. | reverse complement strand
TCCAAGTTCATTGAAACCTAAAAGCTCATTTACTTTTTCAGGTTCAAAACCTTCCATGGGTGTTACATCAATTTTTAATTCAGCTGCGGCATTCAATAAATTTCCTAAAGCTAAATACGTTTGTTTTGATGTCCAATTATTTCTGACATCTTCTGCTAAAGTAGTGATTTTCATTTTCATAAAATCAGCATATCCTTTTATACTTTCAGCCGGAATTCCTCTTGTTTGAACCAGATTTGAAATGTATTGATCAATTTCAGCCTCTCCAAAGTTAGTAATATTTGCGAAAACAATCACTTGTGAAGCCTCAACAATTTGAGATTGTCCCCAAGCAAACGGTTGAAGTTGTTTTCTAAGTTCCGGATTTTCTATAATAAAAATACGATACGGTTGCAATCCATAAGACGAAGTGCTCAACTGAATTGCTTCTTTTAAAATTTCAAAATCTTCTGCAGTTATTTTTTTTGATGCATCAAATTTTTTGGTTGCATAACGCCATTTTTGGCTTTCTATAAAATTGGTCATAAAGTTTACTAATTAAATTGTTCTGTATTTTTCTAATAAAATATTTAGTTGTTCTTGTTCTTTTTCTGATAAATTGTTGGCAAATAATCGTTCGTGTGCTTCTATTTTGGGATCCAATTCTTCCAAAAGTTGTAAGCCCTTTTCTGTAATTGTAACTTCCATTTTTCTGCGATTTATTTCACAAACTTCACGGTTAACCAAACCTTTTAATAACAGTTTATCAACCAATCGTGTAGTGTTGCTTGTTTTTGCAATCATCCGTTCTTGAATGATGCACATGTTTGCAGGTTTGCCTTTTTGACCTCTTAATATGCGTAAAACATTAAATTGTTCTGCAGATAAATCAAATGATTTTAAAAGTTCATTAAACTTATCAGCAATCACATTTTGAGTATACATGATATTGAGAACGGTTCTTTTCTCAATGTTTAATGCTGATTTAGATTTTATAATTTCTTCTATTTTCATCTCATGTACAATATTTGTATGTACAAATGTATTACTATTTTTTAATTGTATATACAAATGTCAATTAAATTTTTGTTAAAGAATTTATCACACAAAATCATAATGAGTATTTTTATGAAAAATATTTTCAATGGTTGTCAATGTTTACAAGGTTTTGTTGTTGGTTTTCACAATGCTTATTGCGTTTTTAAGTACTGCTCAAAAAAGAGAAGTTACGCCTTTAATGGTTTATGAAAAGGAAGGTGTGGTTTTAAAGTCTTATAATTATGAAGGAATCGAACAACTTTTAACTCAAAAAAATGATACAACGTATGTCATTAATTTTTGGGCAACGTGGTGTTTGCCTTGTGTGGAAGAATTGCCTCATTTTGAAAAATTAAATCAAAAATATAAAGGAGAAAAATTTAAAATGATTTTGGTGAGCTTAGATTTTCCAAAAATGGCAGAAAGTAGAGTTATTCCATTTATAAAAAGAAAAGATTTAAAAGCAAAAGTTGTTTTATTGAATGACCCTGACGCAAACAGCTGGATTGAAAAAGTAAACAAAGATTGGAGTGGGGCCATTCCCGCAACTATAATTTACAGAAATGAACAAAGAAATTTCTTTGAAAAATCATTTACAGAACAAGAATTAGAGAACGAAATTACATCACTATTAAATTAAAAACTATGAAAAAAATGAAACTCCTATTTGTTTTTTTAGTAGCCGTTACTTCCGCTGCTTTTACAATTGTGAATGCTGAAAAAGGCTATGAAATTGGCTCCATTGCCACAGATTTTACGTTAAAAAATATTGACAATCAAACGGTTTCTTTACGAGACATGAAAGATGCAAAAGGTTATATTGTGATTTTTACTTGTAATCATTGCCCTTATGCCGTAGCGTATGAAGATAGAATTATTGCATTGGATAAAAAATACAAAAAATTAGGATATCCTGTGATTGCCATTAATCCGAACAATCCAGAGAAGCAAAAAGAGGACAGTTTTGAGAAAATGCAAGTTAGAGCAAAAGAAAAAGGATTTACTTTCCCATATTTATTTGACGAAGGACAAAAAATATATCCACAATATGGAGCCACTAAAACTCCCCACGTTTATGTTTTAGAAAAAACAAATAAAGGAAATGTGGTACAATATATAGGAGCCATTGATGATAATCATTCTGATGAATCAGCTGTTAAAGCAAAATATGTTGAAAATGCTGTTGATGCTTTGTTGTCAAATCAAGAAGTGAAAGTAAAAACAACTAAAGCTATTGGTTGTTCGATAAAAGTTTAAAAAACAGGTACTAAGTGGCTAAGGTTCTAAGTGACTAAGTTTTAATTGTTAAAAGTTAGTTATTCTTTATCTTTGTAATCAGAACCTCAGAACCTTAGAACCTCAGACTCTTAGCACCTCAAAAAAATGAATTTACAACAAGAAAAATGGTGGGCAGATGCCCAAACTGATCAAAACGCTGTTATTTTAGACGTGAGAACTCCTGAAGAATTTGATCGCGGAATTATTCCAAACGCCATAAACATTGATATTTATAAAGGACAAGGATTTATTTATCTTTTGGAAGAATTAGATAAATCAAAATCCTATTATGTCTATTGTCATGCCGGAAGCAGAAGTGCAAAAGCTTGTGAAGTAATGCAACAACTGGGATTTTCAACAACCTATAATCTTGTTGGAGGGATTTCAGAATGGGAAGGACCAATTGTCAATCCAAACTAAATCATGACTTTTTAAGAATTGAACAATTTTTTTCTTATTTTTAGCAAAACTAATACCAAATTCTTTACTAATTATGAAAAAAAATATTGGCAACACCGATCGATTTGTTAGAATCATGTTTGGCATTATATTGCTTATCTTATTTATGTCTGGAGCATTAACTGAAAATCCTACATTAAAATGGATTATACTTGGGGTCAGTGCAATTTTAATTATAACTTCTTTCACCACATTTTGTCCGCTTTATGCCGTTTTAGGAAAAAGTACTTGTGAGGTCAAGAAAAAGAAATAAAGGATTTAATGATTTTGAAAAACCACGTATTTGCGTGGTTTTTTTATGGATTAATAACAGAAAGATTCATTCCGATTTCCTAATTTAGCAATTCTATTAAAAAGCATTTTATGATTAGCGAAGCTCAATTTCAAAACGAATTAGAACTCATTATAAAAAACGGTATTCGAGAAGATATTGGAGAAGGTGATCACAGTTCGTTAGCCTGCATTCCAAAAACTGCAACAGGAAAAGCAAAATTATTGGTTAAAGACGAAGGTATTATTGCAGGAGTTGAATTTGCAAAAATGATTTTTCACTATGTAGATCCGGCTTTGCATGTTGAAACGTTTATTTATGACGGAACTGCAGTGCAGTATGGTGATGTTGTTTTTCATGTTTCTGGGAGTTCTCAATCCATTTTAAAAGCAGAACGATTGGTTCTCAATTCCATGCAAAGGATGAGTGCCATTGCCACAAAAACCAAAAAGTATGTTGATTTATTGGAAGGAACTTCTACAAAAGTTTTGGATACCAGAAAAACCACACCGGGTTTTAGAGCAGCAGAAAAATGGGCGGTGAAAATAGGAGGAGGAGAAAATCACCGATTTGCTTTGTATGATATGATTATGTTGAAAGACAATCACAATGATTTTGCGGGAGGAATTTCTGAAGCCATTCAAAAAACAAAAGATTATTTAAAAGAAAGCAAACTGGATTTAAAAATAATTGTAGAAGCAAGAAACTTAAAAGAAGTTGAAGAAATTTTAAGCAGTGGTGGTGTTTATAGAATACTTCTGGATAATTTTGATTATGAAACCACAAAAAAAGCAGTTGAAATTATTGGAAATAAATCTTTGACTGAAAGTTCAGGAAACATAAACGAAACAACAATTAGACACTATGCGGCATGCGGTGTGAATTATATTTCTTCAGGAGCATTAACGCATTCGGTGTATAACATGGATTTGAGTTTGAAAGCAATTTAAGATGTCAGTAGAAATAGAACAACAACTCGAAAAAATACCTGTAATAAAACACTTGGTTCGTTTGGCAAAAAACATAAAGCTTCCTTGGTTAGAAGGTTTGTCGTTTTATGATTTGATGGAGTTGTATTTTTTAGGAATTATAAAAGGGGCTTTTTCATATAGAGCAGGAGCAATTGCTTTCAGCTTTTTTATGGCTTTATTTCCCTTTGCATTATTTATTTTGAATTTAATTCCATTGATTCCTATTGAAGGTTTTCAAGAAGATTTTTTGAAATTTGTAGAAGAAGGAGTGCCGCCCAATACTTTTGAAGCCATTAAGAATATTATTGACGATATTTTAAACAACAGTTATCAAGGGTTGCTTTCATCCGGTTTTATTTTGTCAATTTTCTTGATGTCAAACGGGATTAATGCCGTTTTAGGAGGTTTTGAAACATCGTATCACATTACAATTTCCAGAAGTTTTTTTCGTCAATATTTTGTTGCTCTTCTGTTGTCTTTACTTTTTTCACTCATTCTGATTATTACTGTTGCAGCAATTGTTGTTTCAGAAGTTTTGATTCAATCCATTCAATTTCATGAAGTTGTAGATAGAAATATTTCTTTAATTCAAGTAACACGATACGGATTTGTCATTTTAATGGTTTTAATTACCACATCGTTGTTGTATAAATTTGGAGCTAAAGAAACGTCTAAAATCTCTTTCATAAGTATTGGATCTGTATTTACAACAATTTTGATACTTT
>JAUXNR010000144.1 GCA_030682755.1 Flavobacterium sp. | reverse complement strand
AAAGAGAAAAGAGAAAAATATTTGGCTCACGTTGCAAGAATGTTACAATATCTAGGCGAAACTCCGGCTCAAGCAAAAGCTTCTGCGGATAGAGTTTTAGCATTGGAAAAAGCAATGGCTTCACCTCGATTAGACAGAGTGGAACGTCGTGATCGTAGAAAAACATACAACCCGATGACTGTGGCAGATTTACAAGCATTAACGCCAAGCATTAACTGGAATGAATATATTACTAAAATAGGTTTGCCAAAAATAGATACATTAATTGTTTCGCAACCCCGATACATGTCGGCTTTAGAAACCATTTTCAAAGAAAACAAAGTAGAAGATTGGAAAGCCTACATGCGATGGACCTTATTAAACAGAAGTTCCGGAACGCTATCCACCGAAATTGAATATGCTAATTGGGAATTTTACGGAAAAACATTAACAGGAGCTTTAAAACCAAGACCTCGAAACGAAAGAGCTCTTCAATCAGTAAACGGTCCTTTTGGTGAAGCTTTAGGGAAAATATATGTAGAAAAAATGTTTCCACCTGAAGCCAAAGAAAAAGCACAAAAAATGATTAAAAATGTGTTTTTAGCTTTTGAAAACAGAATTAACAATTTACCTTGGATGGCTCCATCAACCAAAGTAAATGCGATTGAAAAATTAAGAAAATCTAATGTAAAAATTGGGTATCCTGACAAGTGGAAAGATTATTCAAAAGTAACAATAGTGGCTCCAAACAAAGGAGGTACTTATTTTGATAACAGTAAAGCCATTTCAAAATGGAGAACGGCCGAAAATTATGCCAAATTAAACAAACCGGTTGATAAAACAGAATGGTTTATGTCGCCTCAAACGGTGAACGCCTACTACAATGCGTCGTTTAACGAAATTGTTTTTCCTGCGGCTATTCTTCAACCGCCATTTTATGATTTTAAAGCAGATGAAGCGGTAAATTATGGTGGAATTGGAGCGGTGATTGGTCACGAAATTTCACATGGTTTTGACGACAGTGGTTCAAGATATAATGCCGATGGAAATTTAGTAAACTGGTGGAGTGATGAAGATTTGAAGATGTTTACTGAATTAGGAGGAGCCTTAGCAGAACAATACAGTCAGTTGGAACCAATTCCGGGAATTTTTGTAGACGGGAAATTTACGCTTGGCGAAAACATCGGGGATTTAGGAGGTGTAAATGCCGCGTATGACGGCTTAAAAATTCATTTGAAAGAATCAGGGAATCCAGGTTTGATTGACGGATTTACTCCAGAACAACGATTCTTTATTTCATGGGCAACTATCTGGAGAAGTAAAGCTCGCGATGAAGCTATCAAAAACTTAGTGAAAACAGATACGCATTCACCGGGAATGTATCGGGCTTACGTTCCGTTACAAAATGTTGATTCGTTTTATGAAGCCTTCAATATTAAAGAAGATCAAAAATTATATTTAAAACCCGAAGATCGAGTGAGGATTTGGTAAAAAATGTAAAAAATTGAAAATCAAAACAATAAATTAAAAATAACTACGTTTTCTCCCCATACTTAAGATTTGTATTAGGTTAGAGTTAGTTAAATTTTGTTTTGGTGTTTTGAAAAAGGCGTTCCTGAATTTGTTTCGGGAACGCCTTTTGATTTTTTTCTAACTTTTTCTGTCATGCTGAACTTGTTTCAGCATCTCAGCTACTTTCTAATAACTCATCTCCACAATTTGTCTCACTTTCTCCAACGTGATATTTTGTTTTTCACCCATGGCTTTCCAACCTCTTTCTTCAAAACGATTAACAATAAAATCGGATGCTTTTTCATAATCTGAAGTATAGTTAGAAAGTTTGGTTTCCATTCCCATTTTATGAAGAAATGCAACTGTTTTTTCAATGGCGTGCGTTGCTTTTTCTTCAATAGAATTGCCTTCTACTTTCCAAACGCGTTCGCCATATTGAGCTAGTTTTTCTTTCTTTGTTTCAAACATTGTGCGGTACAAATTTGGTCCAATAATAGCTAATGTTCGGGCATGATCAATTTCATATAAAGCTGTTAGTTCGTGACCAATCATGTGCGTTGCCCAATCACTCGGAACACCTTTCTGTATCAAACCATTTAATGCCAT
>JAUXNR010000143.1 GCA_030682755.1 Flavobacterium sp. | reverse complement strand
CCGCTTGGCTTTAAGCGGCACTAAAAATTTGGCGGAAGAGGTGTCCGTGATAAATCTCTATAATTACTAACAAAACCAATTAGTTAGCATGCACTCTAGTTACAATATACCAACAGAAATACCAACAAATATAAAAAATTATATGTCTTACCTATTCCGTAAGATGCAATTATAAATTAATTAACTATTAAATACACTAAAATAATACGAAAAAGACTCTGTTGAATGCTTAGAAAGGCAACTTTTAAGAGTAAGCAATATAGTTAAGCTATTAGAAAAAAGCTTATAGCCCATATACAAAGTTGCCCTTTAGTGGGCATGCGTGTTATTGAAAAATTTTTTGTACTAAAATTTAGGTATTAAGTTGAATAATATATAAAACTAGAGTGCATCATTAAATACCTCTCAAGCTCTTAACAGAGCTTAACAAAAGTACTTTAAAAATAAAATGAAGTAATGACTTATCTTGCTGAATATATTTGAAAAATTTATGTTCATAATGTATTCATTACCAAGTTGTGTCTGATATAGTCGTTCATTAATATATGAAAATAATTTATGAAAATAAGAAAAATATTATTGTGTTCATGGTTTCTGTGTTTTTTTAGCCCAAATTTAACTTATGCTGGTGGATTAGAAGGCATTTTAAAGGGTTTGAAAGAGCTACAGGACAGTATAGGTAGCATTGCTCCAAGCATTAAAACTCAAACAAATACGCAAAGTAACAATGCGTCTTCCAATTCAACACTTAGTGATTTTAATCTTGATAAATCCACTAATAAAACCTCAGACAAAGCTCAAACAAATAAAGTAATAGAAGTCTCTGGTGTTGGAGAATCTCTAGAAACTTCTAAAGAAGATGCAATAAGACAAGCTGTTCAAAAAGCAGTTGGAAGCTATGTTTCATCAGATTTGATTACTAAAAATGATGATGTGATTAAAGATAAGGTCATCAGCCTGAGTGCTGCGTTTGTTGAAAAAACAGAAGTTATCTCACAAAATAAGCGTGAAGACGGTTTGTTTGAAACAAAAATCAGGGCGACTGTAACATCCACCAAATTACGAAGAGCGCTTGAAGACCAAAATATTGCTACTACCGACCTTGATTCCGAAAGTTTATTTGGTGAGGCATTAACAAAGCTTGATAATACAAACTCAACACTTGACCTATGGGCTGGTATGATGAAAAAATTTCCTCAGTCCGCTGTAAGGGCTGTTCTAATTGGAAAACCTAAAATAGACCCAATTAAAGATGATGATGTGCGTATAGCCTTTACTACACTGGTTGGATGGGAACCTAAATTCCGTGATGAATTTATTAGTATCATGAAAAATACGGGTGATATTTCTAATGGTGAACATGATGCTTTACTTGGCCTGGGATACACATCTCAAGACAGACCCGTATCCTTGAAAGTAAATGATAAGAATTTACTACACCAAATTTTCCAACTGGTTCGTGAGAATAATAAGAGCCTGTCAATTAACCTCGATATAAAAAACTCTGCTGGACAAGTTGTTCATCAAGTGAGTAGTTGCCTGTCAAAGGATTACTACTATAAAAAGGAAGCAACAAACCCATTTATAATTAATGGCAGTGTGAATGTTTATGGTTTTCCATATAAGGATATGCGTTTAGATTTTTATAGCTCTAAATTAGATATAAGACAAAAACAATACTATGAAAGCCGTAAATATTGGCTAGAGGCGAAAGATAGTGATGAATTTTTCCTTCATATAAATGAGGTTGTTAAGCGGGACATAATTAAAGAGTTTAAAACAGTAGATATTGTAATTGGTGATTGCCCTCACTATGGTTCGTAATTAACGTTTAATAAAGGAAATAAAGTGTTTAAACAAAATAAATTAGCAATCACTTTAACAATGCTTTTTGCATTGAATTCAAACTTTGCTCAAGCTGCTGATGACAAATTTGTTGTCTATGAAGACATTACTGGTGTTACATTAGAAATGGCTGATGATGCATCAAGTTGGCTCAAGATTCGTTCTGTTGGCGAGGCTGCATTAAGATTTGGTGACCGTCAGGATGTGATTCTATCTACAAAAAAAGCAACATTGTCAGCGAAAGCTGAAATTGTAAAATTCCTCAATGAGCGGGTATCAACACAAGATTCAATTAGTGACATAACTAAAGTGCTGGCAGAAAAAAATGGTTCGGACGCGGAGTCAGCTACACGTAAGAGTGTTGAAACGATGAGTACTGAAATTCATAACTCAGCAGACCAAATTCTAAAAGGCGTACTGACGCTGGAACAAAAAGTGGATACTAAAAATGGTGTAGTTAAAGTAACCGTAGGTATCAGCAGAAAAAGCATGGGTGCAGCAGATTCAATTAAAGCCCATATTAAGAGTGATATGAGTAATGCTACTTCAGCTAATAATAGTTCCGCTAGTGAGTCAGTCCAAGTAGGCGACGAGATAAAACGTAGCAAAAATTACAATAACTTCTAATGCGTTGTTTGACCAAACAATTAGTTAAGGTAACCGTTCTCAGCATTGGCATTTTATTGGTTCAACCGCTGTACGCTAATGCTGAAGCAATTAAAGCAGAATACTTTCTTAATGATAATAAAAATGCTGTAGCAGAGCTGGTACGAGACGGAAAGAGTTGCTATCTCATACAAGCAATATTTTCAGATGGAAACCTTAATTCGACAGTCGAGTATCGAAGGTCAAAGCTTAACTTATTGACACGATTCACGTTATTAAAGCATTTACAGCGCAAATATAAAGGCGCTTCAAAGTTCCAATTAAGCGGAATGCAAATACTTGAATTAGGTAAAAATGAGGGTGCCTATTACCAAGTATCACAAATACCAATTGCAAATATTACCCCATCATTATCTAAAGCAAACACCTCTAATACATTGGATGCAAATGTTGTAGAAAGTAGCATTGTTAAAGAAATTTCGGAATCGGAATTAAAAGTAAAAACTAATCCGAGTGCTATAGACGCTTGGAAGAATTTATTTAACCTTTATTTCACTACTGGTGACTTGGATAAAGCTAACTCAGCAATGGATAGAGTAATGAGTTTGAAATTCGCACAATGATGCGCTATTACATCATGATGCTAGCAATTCTCATGCCGTTATCCCAATTACATGCGGGAGACGTAACAACTGCGCTTTTAAAACAAGCGCAGTCTAGTGAAATATTGAAATCAACCAACGTGGAATTAACAACTATTAATGACCGACGATACCTAATTTCAGTAGGTGTGGCAGATTTAAAAGATGGTCAAAAAAAATCTAAGCTCAATGCGATTAGAACTTCTAAACTAAGTGCCGAGGAAGGCGCAATAAAATTCTTTGAAGGGTCTAAAATTACGACTCAAGAACATTCAAAAGTAGCACAGAGTAATAATGAAAGAAATGATTCTTATCAAAGTATTCAGAGTGAACATGCTGGAGCTGATACGGGTGTTTATATCTATCTAGGCGAATGGGTAAATGATAATTTTTATTACACTGCTATTGCTTATCCTTTATAAAATAACGTTGTATAACGATATGTCTGCACCACCCCTGAATTATATCGATATGTTCAGTTAAGTATAATCTGTGAGCAGGTCTAGTGAGAAAGCGACTTTCATTAATTTTTGTTAAAACACTTCAAAATCTATATTTTGTAGGTTGGATAAAGCAAAGAATAGAAAATAAGCCTATAAGTGCATTCTGCATTTTATTATTTAATATACAACGAGGCCAACATGAAGCAAATTTCATTAATAGTATTTTTATTATTAACTAACAACTCATACGCTAGTGATTTATCCAATGAGTTTGATAGATGTATGAAATCGGCGGGAACTAATAGAAACTTTGGAACATGCACTGAAAAAGAAATGAGTTATCAAGAAAAAATGCTTACTAAAGCATGGTCAGATATATCAAAGGAAATTAAAGAAATATCTTTAAATGCATATAATGAGCTTCTCACTGAGCAAAGATTATGGATTAAATATAAAGACAGTGCATGCAATTACTTTTTGGCAGAAAACGATGGTGCACTTGCATTTGGTCAGGAAGGCACATATTTACAATACGGGAGTTGTAAGGCTGGAATTATTGCTGAAAGAGTTAAATATCTCCAAAATACACTACCTAGATAAAGAATTTAGTCTCGGACGCCCTCCAATTCTGAGTGCAATTCAACAATACAATTATTAATTCGTATAATCCCAGATTTTCCATTAGGATTTTTCAAGGCGTAAAAACAGGGCTGAAGGTGACTGGCAGGTCGAAGGACTTTGACTTATCCCACACCCCATCGAACCACTGACGTTGGCGCATGGAACTCCTTGCTGCTGGCATCACAACTCCAAACTTGGAGATGCTCCAGCATTTACAGGTTAAGTTCCAGCACAATTCACGCTAGGTTCTGCCATCGTGAACGGTCATTCTGCCATCGTGAACACCTATTCTGGTGAATAGGCAAAAAGCGTTCACGTTCGACCATAATGGGTGTTCACGATGCTCCAGAATATGCAATTAAATTGAAAAAATCAGATTTCTACATAAATTCTAGGTGATTTAATATCTATACATTTAAAATAGACTACCTAGAAGAATAAGTAGGAGGCTAATTGTTCTTCAGCAAAAACTCCTCAAACTTCAATATATTAGATACAAGACACTTTGACATTTCATGATGTAACCTAAACCCAGCATCCTTTAGCTGACTTATGATTTCATCCTTATGGTTTTTAACATAATTTTCAATCTTGTTTTTGGATGTAAAATTAACTTCTTTTAAAACTTTTACAATGTTTTTATTATTAATAAAGATATATCCAATATCAAGTAGCTTATTAACGGTAGATTCGTCTAATCTGTTTTTTTCAAAATAGTCTTCATATTTAAAAAATTCAGTAATTTCTATATCAGCTCCAAGCGACTCATTAGAGAAAAGGAAAATATCCTTAGGTTCCCCGAATATCGTCCGCCCCCTACCTACAGCCTGAATCGTTTCAGCTATTGATTTTTGTTCATATATAGATTGAAGCATTGAATTGTTGTAAACGTAGTTGTTTAATATCTTCGCCTGTCCTGATTTCATCCGCACTGGTACATCTAAATATGAGCGTTCAATATTATCAAATTCACTCACGTTATACACGGCCTGAGCAATTTCTTGTGTACGTTCTTGTGGTAATGAATACCTTCCAACAATAAGCAGACAGTCAACATCTTCAAATAAATTAAGTCCACGTAGATTGCCAAAATGCGCATAAATACTAACACCTAATTCATTAGCCAAACTTTCAATAAAGTTTTCATTTCCTTTAATTGCTTTATAGCTAATCAACCCAACATTTCTATACTTTCGGACTATCGTTTTAAAGCCTGTAATTAATGTAGCCATATTTTTTTGGTTTTGAAGATGATTTTTAGTCAAATTAGCATTACACATTTGGTAAACATTAATATCTGAGTTTGATTTTACTGCAATTTTATCGTACTTATAATTTGGATAAACCTTTCTAATTACTTGCCCATTTGCTGTAGCATCTAATATCAATGTTGGAACATTTCTATATCTTTCGGCAACTCGCTTTAGCCGATTAATGTGTAGTTTGTCATCTTTGAAATAAATACCATCTAACCAGTACATTTGAGTTGAATTTATAAAACTATTAAAGCAAGCAAGAATTTCCGAGTACTTCGGATTTAGTTCTGTATATTTTCCGCTATTAGTAGTTTTATAGTTATGAGTTGCATCTTGCAGGATTAAATTTTGGTTACGCTTTATCGCTGATTCTAAATTATTAGTTAATTTCAAATCTTTTAATATTGATTGAATTGATGCATATGGGGAATGCTCATCTTCAAAAACCCGATTAATCTCATCATCATGCGTCATTATGTCTTCATCAATGACAATGTAATCAGGTTTCCAATAGCTTTCCTCTACAGATGGGCTGACTGAATATTGCTCCTTCTCACCATATGGCGTGCCATATATTTTTTCAGTTTTGTATTCCAAACCTTTGAACCATTTAGAAGGATTATTAAACCATTCGTTATGAGTCATAATGCGTATGTTGGCACTACTGGAAAACTGCGTGGTGTAGTTACATTCACCCTGTAGATAACAGTGCTCGATACAATCTTTAGGCGCTATAGATGGCCTTTTACTAAGTTCTTCATTTGAACAAATTTTAATATCTGACTCCTCTGACAATGGCTGGGACTTACCTTTAATTCTTATCACACTATTTGTATATTGGAATTTTTCACGTGAAAAAACCATGAACTGAGCTTTTCGCTTTAGAATTTCTACATTTAAATCGCTTTCAACCTGCTGACCAAACTTATGTTCTTTTGCCAAGAAAAGCACTTTTTTACCTGTCATAACAGCATCAGCTAAAATGCTTATTACGGATTTGGTTTTACCAGCCCCTGCTGTAACACTGATATATGTATTTTGGTTGAATGAAAAAAAATTATCGATGGCAGTTTTAAGTTTTGTAGCTGCTTCAGCTGGACATAATAAAGCCTCCAATTGAATATTACTTAGTTGGGGTTCTAGTTTACTTCTTGCACTACCAGTGACAGGTTTATAACCATACTTTTTAGCAAAATTAATTAAAACACCGATATTGCTAGAATATTGACGATAACTTAGCTGACTTCTAATTTGAGGTTCTAATTTATCACTAGGTATATTCCAGTGACTTAACAATAGGTTCAATCCAGCATTTTCACCTAACAAATCGCACACAGAAGTAGCAGTTTTAGGCGGGGGCTGTCAGATGATTGATCATAAAGGCAGATATCTCACCACTTTTACACATCCAGAAACGGATGCAGAAATACAAAGTAAAATTTTAGCTGGTCATTGTGCAATATCACATCCAAGTGCAATGATCCGAAGAAAAATATTGATTGATAACGGCGGGTATGATTTAGATTACGGGCTAGTAGAAGAGCTTGATTTATGGCTTAGGTTAGGTGAAAAAGCAGAATTGGCAAATCTGCAAGAGCCGATCATTAAATATCGCCTCCATAACAAATCAGTAAGTGAAAAAAATGGTATTGCGCAACGCGAGGCAGGAAAAAGAGCATGCGAAGCTGCCTGGAAGCGAAGAGGAATTTCAGGAAAATATGAAGCTAATAAGGGATGGAGGCCAACCGATGAAAAAAACTCCCAGCACGGCTTCATATTACTTTATGGTTGGTGGGCGTTTTCCAGTCAAGAATATTTAACTACAATTATTTATGGCATTAAAGCTGTTTTGATAAAACCCTTCAATATTTCGAGTTGGAAGCTATTGCTTTGTCCTTGTCGGGCACGCTTGAAAAACTTATTTTCTAAATTTAAATTTTTACCTCATCTGGGAACCATTACATTCACCGCTTCTGAGATTTTGAATTCAGAATTTATTCTACTAAGATCACTATGACGAATTCAACTTCACTTAGCCCCTTTTTCAATAGGTCTTAAGTACGGATGCAAACATATCCAACTACCCATAACAGCAAAGCTTTGGCTTAGCTAAAGTGCATGCAATATATGCTGAATTGGTTAGTAAGTTTATCAAATACACTAAAAAAAATAGGAAATATTAATTATGTGTAGCGCGTCAACTATCTTGTCCAGTTCAGCGACAATTATCTTGTCTAGTTGACGCTGAGATTTTTACTACTGTTTTTGCATAGATGATTTTCTTCGGTAGCT
>JAUXNR010000700.1 GCA_030682755.1 Flavobacterium sp. | reverse complement strand
ACACGTAATTGCTCCTCCAGGTTCGGGTAAGACAGTTTTAGGACTTGAAGTTGCTATTCGACTGAACAAGCCGACTTTAATTCTTGCCCCGACAATTGCAATTCGTAACCAATGGATACAACGTTTTTGTGAACTGTTCCTTCAAACCAACTTGACACCTGATTGGATTTCGAGAGACATTCGCAATCCAAAATTTATGACCGTTGTAACCTATCAAGGACTGCACGCAGCTTGTAACAATTGGAGAATTAACGAAGAAGAAATTGAAAGCGAAGAAGAAGAAACCGAAGAAAAAACCGAAAACGGAAGAGCGACAAATCCCAATCTTGACAACATTGTAAGCGGACTAAAAGCACAAAAAATAAAAACCATTGTGGTTGATGAAGCACACCATTTAAAAAATGAATGGTGGCAAACGCTAACAAAAGTTAAAGAAAATTTAGACCCGATTATTGTTGGCTTGACAGCCACACCGCCATATGACGTTACAGCTACAGAATGGCAACGATACATTGACTTAAACGGACCTGTTGACACGGAAATTTCCGTTCCTGAATTGGTAATTGAAGGTGATTTGTGTCCACATCAAGACTATGTTTTTTTCACGTTGCCAACTGAAAAAGAAAACCAAAGCATTGTTGATTTCAGACAGAACATTGAAAAGCTTTTTCAGGAAATTAAGAGTGATGAAAACATCATTCAGGCAATTGAACAACACCCCATTTGGCAAAACCCGACAGAGCAGTTAGATTGGATTTATAACAACCTCTCCTACTATTCAGCTTGTTTAATTTTTCTAAAAGCAAACGACAAAGAAATTCCTGAAACACATCTTGAAGTAATCGGAGATAAAAAATTTCAAATTCCCAAACTTGATTATGAATGGATTGAAACGCTTTTAGATTTTTATCTCTACAAAGAAAAGGAACACTTCAAAACCTTTGAAGAACATCAAAAAACACTTGAAAACCGACTAAGAAGATACGGAGCAATTGAAAGGCGACAAATCAATTTTTCGCATAACAAGAGAGTTACAGGATTTTTGACTTCAAGCATCAGCAAACTAAACGGTATCAAAGATATTGTTGATTTTGAATACAAGAATTTAGGAAACAAATTGCGTTTAGTAGTTCTTTCCGACTTCATCCGCAAAGAGTTTTATATCAACGCTCCTGAAAACAATCTTGAGTTAAATAAAATCGGTGTAATTCCAATTTTTGAAAAATTAAGACGAGAAAACAAGGAGAACAAAAAAATTGCTGTTTTGACAGGTTCAATGATAATCATTCCTGTTAGTGCCTATCCTGCATTTGAAGCTAAAGCCGCAAAATATGGCGTTACACAAATCAACTCTAATCCTGTTCCTTTTGACAGCAATTACGTTTTAATCAGTCAAACTGAGCAACTCAAACACGACATTGTTCATATTGTAACTCAAATTTTTCAGCGTGGTGAAATTGAAGTTTTGATTGGAACGAAATCTTTGCTTGGAGAAGGTTGGGACGCTCCAGCAATCAATTCTTTAATCTTGGAAAGTTTTGTAGGTTCGTTTGTGCTTTCCA
>JAUXNR010000135.1 GCA_030682755.1 Flavobacterium sp. | reverse complement strand
AAAACATAATGCTGATAAAACGCTTAAAGATATAAATGGAAAAACCGCATTTGAGTTTGCTGTTTTTTCAGGAAATGAAGAAATTATTAACTTACTTAAATAAAAACTATGAAGAAAATTACTATTTGTGCCCTTTTTTTAATAGGGTTTATGGGTTTTGCCCAAAAATCAACAGGAGTTGTAACGCTTAATGCTAATATGGCGACTACACTTTCGTTAGATCAAAACACGTCATTGGTCACTTTAACATTATCAGGACCAAATGATAGATGGTTTGCATTACAGTTTGGTTCATTTTCAGGCGGAATGGAACCCGGAGCTGATGTTGTCTATTGGAATGGGTCAATTTTAGTGGATGCAAAACATAATGGTATTGGTGTAGCACCAACTCCTGACCCAACAAACAATTGGACCCAGGTGAGTAATTTGAACAATACGCCAAGTGCCGGATTAAGAACGTTAGTTTATACCAGACCTTTTAATACTGGTGATGCTAATGATTATGTATTCAATTATGCAGATGCTACTATTGACTTGGCCTATGCTGAAATGAATTCAGCTACTTTTGTGTTGCAATATCACGGAGGCCCTCCAAATAGAGATGTGTATTTGAATGTTCCTTTGACAGATTTGAGTGTTGATGATTTTTCATTAAACGCAACAGAAATTTATCCAAATCCATCTAACGGTAGTTTTGCAATCAAAACCAAAACGAATTTAGAAAAGGTAACTATTTATTCTCAAACTGGTTCATTAATAAAAACGATTGAAGTGAATGACTTTTCTGAAACAGTAGAACTTTCTGTTAACGGTCTCCAATCCGGTATTTATTTGATTGAACTTCAGAACAAAACAGATAAATCTTGGAAAAAGATTATTGTAAATTAAATTTTTAGTAAAAGATTAAAACTTATTCCATTTGTTTTACGTAGATGAAATAAGTTTTAATCTTTATTTAATTTCTGTTTATGAAAAAATTACTTTTATTTCTATTATTGCCTTTTATTGGTTTTGCTCAAGACGATTTGTTAAGTAGTTTAGATAGTACAGAAACCAATCAAAACGTAACTTCTGCATTTAAATCTTTAAAAATTATTAATCTTGAATCTACAAAATTAGCTTCAAAAGGCGATTTTTATTTCATTGTTGCTCATCGATTTGATTATTTTAAAAACGGGTTTGATGATTTTTTTGGATTAGATAATGCCAATACACAATTGAAGTTTTTATATGGAGCTACAGATTGGCTTACGGTTCATGTGGCCAGAAGTGGTTTTCAGGAAACCTATGATGTGGCTGCAAAATATTTGATAAAATCTCAAATGCAGTCCGGTTTTCCTGTAACAATTGTTGGTTTTAATAGTATCGCAATTAATACAGAATTGAAGAAGAAGGACTATCCAAAGTTGTCATTTGACAATCGGTTGAGTTATGTGACGCAGCTTTTAATCTCCAGAAAATTTTCTGAAAAATTGACGTTACAATTGGCTCCTTCTCATTTTCACGAAAACACCATACAAGATGTTTTTGATGAAAACAATCAAGCTATATTGCCTAATCCACAAGATAACAGTCAGTTTGCTATTGGAGCAGGAGGAAGGTACAAACTTACCAGTAGATGGTCAGTAAATGTTGATTATGCAGCACATTCGAATAGGACGGATAAATCCATTTACAGAAACCCATTATCTATTGGAGTTGATTTAGAAACAGGAGGTCATGTTTTTCAAATGCATTTTACAAATTCAAGGGCCATGCATGAATCAGGATATTTAGGTCAAACCAGTGGTGATTGGACAAAAGGTGAAATTGCTTTTGGGTTTAATTTAGTGCGAGTGTTTTAAATAAAAAAAGGTGCCAATTACGACACCTTTAGTATTATCTTCTTAAAACTAAAATTCTTTTTTCATCGGGATTGTCTTCACTTACCCATTTCTGAACTTTAGATTTATTTTGAACTTTTTTCCATGTTCGGGATAAATCTGAATTATCACTTTTTATCACGATAAAATTTTTAGAGTCATCCCAACTGAACGGACTGACATCTCTTATTTGTGTGTTGAAAAAATTAAATTCCAAGTTTTTATTACCACGATTGTTATTGTCAAAAGACATGGTTCCAATATTGGTTACTCTTGCTGTTTGAAAATTAGAATTTTGAATTTCATAGTGTGTAACCCGCCAAGTATCTGCTAATCTGTGCGAACAACTTGTTAATGCAAATACACTAATAATACTTGTGATAATTGGAATAAATTTTTTCATGATGCTTTTATTTAAAGTACTTAAAAGGAACAATTAACATGCCAAAACACTCTCCTTTTTCTTTACCGATGTGTTTGTGATGCATTTTATGTGCACGTCTAACCGCTCTGGCATAACGATTATTTGCATTTCTAAACAATTTAAAACGTTGGTGAATAAAGATATCGTGTACCAAAAAGTAGGTCAACCCGTAGGCAAAAATACCCAATCCAATGGCCAACCCCAGTTCCAATATGTTGTTTTGCCAAAGCAAAAAGAAAGAGATACTAACAATGGCATAAAAAATAAAGAAGGTATCGTTGCGTTCAAACCATGAATCATGGTCTTTTTTGTGATGGTCTTCATGCAAATTCCAAAGAAATCCATGCATCACATATTTATGCGTAAACCACGCCATAAATTCCATCATAAAAAATGTCAAAAAGAAAACTAAAATGTGAATCCACATAATCTGAAAATTTAAAATCTAAATAATATTAAGTCGGTAATTTACATAACATTTGGCCAATAATCCAACTTTTTGGTAATCCGGAACACGAATACGAGTAGTTTTTATAGCCATTGAAGGTGTCTTTTTTAATTTTGAAAGCAGTTTTTTATAATAAACATAAGCAGTATAAACACCAAATTTTGCTTCCAGAGGTAATCTTTGAATTCCTTCAAAGCCCGCAGCAAAGTCGGCCTCAATTTCTTCAATAATCACTTTTTTGGAGGCTTCATCCAATTCATTTAAATTTGTATTTGGGAAATACGTTCTGTTTAAATCATCATGATCTGCTTTTAAATCACGTAAAAAATTTACTTTTTGAAAAGCAGAACCCAATCGCATGGCACTGTGTTTTAGTTCTTCATATTGTTCAATATTTCCATTCACAAAGACTTTTAAACACATTAATCCAACAACATCGGCAGAACCATAAATGTATTCCTGATATTCTTCTTGAGTTTTATATTCTTTTTTTGTTAAATCCATCTTCATACTGGACATAAAAGCAGCGATTAATTCAGGTGGAATGTTAAATGCATGAACAGTATGCTGAAATGAATTTAGAATAGGGTTCAAACTGATTCGGTTTTTTAATGCCAAATCCAAATCACTCTCAAAAAACTCAAATAATTCTTCTTTGTTGTAATCATGAAAGGTATCCACAATTTCATCTGCAAAACGAACAAAGCCGTAGATGTTGTAAATATCTTGTCTGATGGAAGGTGCCAACATTTTTACAGCTGATGAAAATGAAGTGCTGTATGACCTAGTGACGTTGCGGCTGCAATCAAAGGAGACTTTGTCAAAAATAGATTTCATAGCTTATTTAAAATGGTTTTTTAATATTTTAATCTTGTTTTTCTATCAATTCAGCAACTAACTTTCCTGAAATTAATGAGGGTGGTACTCCTGGCCCCGGAACCGTTAATTGACCTGTAAAAAATAAACTTTTAACTTTTTTGCTTTTTAATTTTGGTCTTAAAAAAGCAGTTTGTAAGAGTGTATTTGCCATTCCATAAGCATTCCCTTTGTATGAATTATAGTCTTTTATAAAGTCATTGACACAAAAAGATTCTTTAAAGATAATGTTATTTTTTACTTTTTGTTCAGTAATTGTTTCAAAACGAGTCATTATGATGTTAAAATAGGTTTCTCTGATTTCTGGAGTGTCTTCAATTCCGGGTGCTAACGGGATTAAAAAGATGCCTGCTTCATTGCCTGAAGGTGCAGCCGAATCATCTGTCTTTGAAGGGAAACTTGCATAAAACAAAGGTTCTTTTGGCCAACCCGGATTGTCATAAATGGCTTCAGCATGGTCTTTAAATGAAACGTCAAAAAACAAAGTATGGTGTTCAACATTTTCAATTTTTTTATCAAAACCAACATAAAACAATAAAGATGAAGGAGCAAAAGTTTTCTTTTCCCAATATGATTCAGAATAAGCTCTGTCTTTTACATCTAATAAAGTTTCAGTATGATGATAATCTGCACCACTTAAAACTAAATCACAATATTCTTCTTTTCCGTTGATGCGTAACCCAATCGCTTTTTGATCTTTAACCAATATTTTATCAACATTGGCATTGGTTTTAAACGCAACACCTAATTCTTTAGCCAAACTTTCCATGGCCAAAATAACACTGTACATCCCATTTTTAGGATGCCACGTTCCCATACCAAAATCTGCAAAATTCATAAAACTATAAAAAGCAGGGGTATCAGATGGTTTTGCACCTAGAAATAAAACTGGAAATTCCAGAATCTGAATGAGTTTGTCGTTGGTAAATCGTTTTTTGACTTCTTTACTTATGTTAGAAAAAAACTGCCCAACTTTCATAGCAGTTTGAGTTGTAATTAATTCTAGAGGAGAAACACCGGGTCTATATACTAGATCTTTTATAGCGATGTCATAATTACTTTGAGCTTCTGTCATAAATTGCTCTAAAACCTTTCCACTTCCTTTTTCGATTGATTCGAAAGTTTTAATTATTTCAGGTAAGTTGTCAGCAATCGTTATAAAATTATTGACGCCAAAATAGACTTTATAAGCTGGAGATAGTTTGATAAGCTCGTAATAATCTGAAGGTTTCTTGCCAAAATCTTCAAAAAACCGTTCAAATACGTCCGGCATCCAATACCAAGTTGGACCTATATCAAAGGTAAAATTGTTTTTTTTAAGTTGACGTGCTCGTCCGCCAATCGTTGCATTTTTTTCAAAGACAGTAACTTGATGTCCTTTTTGAGCTAAATAACAGGATGCGGCTAATGCCGAAAATCCCGAACCGATTATGTAGATATTTTTTTTCATTTGTTTAACAAAAATAATAAAAAAGTTAAACAAATTGAAATTAATTTACTTTTTTTTAGAGCATGAGTGTTAAATCTTTTATAGAATTAAAAACCCTTACTTTAGGATATTGATTCAAATTAATAAATTCTGTAATCCTACCAATTACCCATAATTCATCAGCATCATTATCAATAATTTCTTCGTAAAATTCCTTTAAATACTCATTGACTTTGTCTTTTTCAGGTTCAACAGTCATGTAACATATATAAACCACATTGTTGAAATATTTTTTAATGTCTTTTAAACTGTCAATTGGAACACTTTCTCCTAAATATACAGATTTATAACCACTAAGAATGACTTCATAATTCAAATACATCAAACCTAATTCATGAATTTCGTTTAAAGGTAGATATAAAACAAATACCTTATCAGATTTTGTGGGTTCAAGTACTTGAATTTTTTCTGTGTTAACTAATAATTTTTGTTTGATTAAGTAACTGATAAAATGTTCGTGAGCAGGGGAGATGGTATCGGTTTGCCACAGCATGCCAATTTCATTCATCAAAGGGATGAAAACTTCGTAAAAAACTTCTCTGAATGACTTTTCGGCCAATAGATTATTATAGGTATTAAAAAACAAACTATGATCAAAATTTATCATAGCCATTTTGAAGGCATTGATAGCATGATTTTTTACACTTTTATCTGAAATGATTTCTCTAACCATCATTGGAATTTTTTCTGGAGAAAGTTTTGAAATCTTCGAAATTTTATAACCGTGGTTGTGAAGAAGAGTTATATTTAAAAGCTTTTGCAGACTTCCCAAATCATAATAACGAATATTTGTATCAGTACGCATCGGTTCAAGTACATTATATCGTTTTTCCCAAATTCTTATCGTATGAGCTTTGATTCCAGAAAGGTTTTCAAGATCCTTGATGCTAAAAATATTTTTAACGTTGTTCATTTTTTACTAAAATAAGTTAAACAAAAATACTAAAAGTTTTAGTTTCTAATCAAATAAGTCCATTTTTTTTTATAAAAGTTATCAATCTATTCTTTTTTGTGGGAAAATATTACTTAAACGATCTGATTAATTCCTGAAATTATATTGAACAATTACATTTTTCTGTTTGATTAGAATTGTTTATTTTTCAAAAAAATTAAATGAAAGTAACTCTTAGTTTTAACATCTTATTGTTCGTATTGTTTTTTAAAGTGAATGCCCAAACAACGTATGAAGATTATTTTAGAAGTGGTAATTTTAAATTGGATAAAAAAGAATTCAAATCAGCAATAACAGATTACACAAATGCTATAGCAGTAAATAATGAATCACATGAAGTGTATTATAATAGGGGAATTGCTCACTTAAGTATTGAAAATTTTGATGCTGCAATCCAAGATTTTACAGATGCCGTAAAGTTAAAACCGAATTTTCCGGAAGCTTTTGGAAATAGAGGCTTAGCTTATTTTAATTTGAAAAAATATACAGAAGCAATGAATGATTATAATGCGGCATTGGTTTTAAAAAATGATTTTCATGAAGTTTATTTTAATAGAGGTAATTTAAAAGTGAAACGTAATAAGTTTGACGAAGCGATTTCAGATTATACCAAGGTTTTGGAATTGAATCCGGAATTTGTTCAAGCTATTAGCAATAGAGGTGATGCTTATTTTGAAATGGAAAATTATTCAAAGGCAATTGTTGATTTTACAAAAGCAATTGAACTGGATTCCAAAAATTGGAAATTGTATTATAACCGTGGAAATGCAAAATTTAGTAGAGAAATGTATCATGATGCTTTAGTAGATTTTAATTTGGCCATTGATTTAAATCCTAAATATATGGAAGCTTATTACAATAGAGCGGTTGTAAAATCAATAATAGGTGATAATCAAGGAGCTATTGAAGACTATAATGAAATTTTAAAAGTTTTTCCAGAGGATGATGAAACATATGTAGGAAGAGGTATTTCTAAATTTCGTTTGGATGATTTTGACGGTGCAATTATGGATTATACATTTGCTATTGCCATCAATGCTTTAAATAGTGAAGCATATTATAACAGAGGATTGTCAAAATTAGTAAGCAATCAAAAAGAAAATGCATGTAATGATTTTAAAAAAGCTTTAGAGTTTAAACACGCAAATGCAACTGAAGCTTTAAAAAAATATTGTCAATAAAAAAACGCTCAAGTAAACTTGGCGTTTTATTTTTTTAATGTATTTATTCGTGACCACGATGGGATTCGAACCCATACGCCTTGCAGCACCACCCCCTCAAGATGGCGAGTCTACCAATTTCTCCACGTGGCCTATTGTTTAAAAAAGTAAAGACGTTGCACGCAACGTCTTTACTTTTGTGACCCGACTGGGGCTCGAACCCAGGACCCCAACATTAAAAGTGTTGTGCTCTACCAACTGAGCTATCGAGTCAAATGCAATTTCTTGAATGCGGGTGCAAATATACGGTCTTATAATTTATTTTTCAAAGCAAAATTGTCTTAATTTTACGTTTTTTTATCATTTCTTCTTAACCTTTTAATTTATAGGTATTTAATTCAGTTATGAAAATAATTTTAGTAGGATATATGGGATCAGGAAAGTCAACAATAGCAGAAAAGTTGGCAAAAAAATTAAATATAAAGGCCATAGACCTTGATTTAAATATTGAAAAAGCGGAGCAAAATTCCATTCAAAATATATTTTTGACAAAAGGTGAAATCTATTTTAGAAAAAAAGAGCATGAAAACTTGAAACAAATCATGCAAACTGAACATGATTTTGTAATAAGTCTTGGTGGAGGTACACCTTGTTATGCTAACAATCATTTGTTTTTAGAACAAACTGATGTTGTTTCCATTTATTTAAAAGCATCTATTGAAACTTTAGCAAATCGTTTGAAAAATGAAAAAGCCAAAAGACCATTAATTTCAAACTTAGAAACCAATGAATTGTATGAATTTATTGGAAAACATTTATTTGAGCGTAGTTATTATTATAACAAGTCAAAACATGTGGTGGTAACTGATAATAAGACAATTACCGATGTTGTTAATGAGATTACTGAATTGTTGTTAGCTTAAATAAGCATAACTCGTATCTTTTTCAAAAATAACTTGAACGTGTTCTTTTAAAGAAGTGGAAAGCGAAATTCCTTTAAAATCAGCTTTTACGGGGTATTTTTTATGATTTCGATCAACCAAAACAGCCGTTTTGAATTTTTTTAAGGGTACATCCAAAAAATGTTTTACACCATAAACTAAAGTAGTTCCGGAGTTTAATACATCGTCAACCAATATAAGACCTTTGTTTTTGTATTCTTCTTGATGGATTGAAGTTACAACTGGATTAAAGGGGTTTGTTTTATCAATTTTAACTTCGCACAAAATAATTTTAAGATCAGCTATTTTTCTAATATAATCCGCTAATTTTTCAGCAAAAAGATATCCGTTTGAAGCAATTCCTGCAATCACAATTTCGTTTTCATCTACAAAAGTTTCATAGATTTGAAAGGCAATGCGTCTTATTTTATTTTCAATTTCTTCGTGGGTTAAAATGATGTTTTGTGACATTGAATTTATTTTTTCTCAAAGATAAAAAACAGTTCGTTATTTTCTCTAGGTTTTATCGAATTATATGCTGTTTCTAACGTTTTAATTTTAAAAAAAGGCTCAAAAAGATTTTTATATTCTGATATGTTTCCGCCAAAAGGCGGCCCTTTTTCTGTTAAAGGAAATTGAAAAAGTAATCCGATTATTTTACCGTTTTCTGAAAGAAGGTCATTCATTTTTGAGGCATATTTAGACCTCAGAATAGGGTCAAGAGCACAAAAAAAGGTCTGCTCAATGATTAAGTCAAACGTGTCTTTTAAATTGAAAAAATCATCGTTTATAAAAAAATCATCTGCAAGAGTACCAATTCTATTTTTTATGTTTTCCAGTGGTTGTTTGGCAATATCAATGACAAATACGTTTTCAAAACCTTTTTGGTGTAAGTATTCCATTTCATAGGAGTTTCCACCACCCGGAATTAAAATTTTTAAATGCTTATTTTCCAATTGGTCAATATAAGTTTTCAAAGGTGTGGTTATTTCACCAACATCCCAACCAATTTCTTGATTGTTATAACGATTTTCCCAATATTCTTTAGTCAACATCTTCATCAATTATATCTGTTGTATAGTCATCAATATCTCGCCTGTCTTTTTTGGTAGGACGACCTTCACCGGTTTTTCTGTAGTGTTCTTTACTTAATTTTATGAGCTCAAGATGAGCAAAAGACTCGGGTGGCGTTTCATCTTTTCTGTAAATGTCCACTAATTTTGCTCCAACTCTGTTGTCAGGAATAGCTAAAACGGTGATGATATAAGTTATCTGATCTTTTCTAAATGTAATTTTATCAGTAGGAAAAACTTCCTTTGAAGGCTTGGAAACCAATCCATTAACAGTTACATGGTTTTTTTTGCAAGCTTCCGTAACCATGTTTCTGGTTTTATAATATCGTACACACCAAAGAAATTTATCTACTCTCATATTAAAATTCAGAATACTGCGTTAATTTTTAGACAAAAATAAATCAAAATTGTATCTTGCGGCACAAAAAAATAGAATAATGAATAGAATAAAAGCCTTTTTATTTACGCTACTTATCACAGGGTTAATTGTGTCATGCGGTAAAGATGATGATAGAAAACCGGAACCGCCAAGAGATCGTGGGGTGCAAAATACTGCGGATATGATAGCTATTGAAGAGTTTCTTGAAACACATTACATTACAGTAATTAACAATCCGGGGTTTCAGGATGATATGGATGTTGTAATTGAAAAAATTCCTGAAGGTGGAACTCAAACTCCTATAAAGCAACATCCGGATTTGACACATAGATTGGTAACGTATAGTGATGTTGAATATAAAATTTATTATATAAAGTTAAGAGAAGGTGTTGCAGAAAATCCTTCACCAACAAATGTTGATGCCGTTTTGGCATCTTATCGAGGTACTCTTTTAGACGGTTCGCAATTTGATTACATGGATATTCCGTCAACGATGTTGCGTTTAGATAACGTAATATTAGGTTGGAGCGAAATTTTCCCTCAGTTTAAAACAGGAACATATGCATCAAATGGAGACGGAACCATAAATTTTTCTGATTTTGGAGCTGGAGTAATGTTTGTACCGTCTGGATTAGGCTATTTTAATTTGTTTCAACCCGGTATACCAACCTATTCTCCACTGGTTTTCAGCTTCAAATTATATGAAATTGAAAGAATAGATCATGATAATGATGGGATTCCATCGTATTTAGAAGACATTAATGGCGATGGTTATTTAACAATTGAAGACGATACAGATGGTGATGGAATTCCTGATTACAGAGACATAGACGATGACGCTGACGGAAGAATGACTAGAGATGAAATTAAAGATGCTGAAGGTAATATTATTCCTTATGCTGATATCCCCGATTGTAGCGGTAATACAACAAACCCGGATCGATTAAGAAAGCATTTGGATCCAAATTGTAACTAAGGTAACATTTAAGCATAAAAAAACCCGACAACTTTAATGCTGTCGGGTTTTCTTTTTCTTATAGAAAATTATTTTCTATTGATTACTTTTTTTGCAGCTTCAACAATGGCTAAATTGTTCAATTTGTATTTCTCCATTAATTGATCAGGTGTTCCTGATTCACCAAAACTGTCATTAACAGCAACAAACTCTTGTGGAACCGGATTGTTTGAAACTAATGTTCTTGAAACACTTTCACCTAAACCGCCTAAAATATTATGTTCTTCAGCCGTTACAACACAACCTGTTTTTGCAACCGATTTCAATATCGCTTCTTCGTCTAAAGGTTTTATAGTGTGAATGTTGATTACTTCTGCAGAAATGCCTTGTTCTTCTAATTTTTCTGCTGCAATTAAAGCTTCCCAAACCAAATGCCCGGTTGCAAGTATAGTGACATCAGTACCTTCGTTTAAAAGTACCGCTTTACCAATTATAAATTCACCGTTTTCCGGAGTGAAATTGGCAACAGATGGTCTTCCAAAACGTAAATAAACCGGTCCGTGATGCTCTGCAATTGCAATGGTAGCTGCTTTAGTTTGGTTATAATCGCAAGGATTAATAACCACCATTCCCGGTAGCATTTTCATCAAACCAATATCTTCCAAAATTTGGTGTGTTGCTCCATCTTCACCTAAAGTTAATCCGGCATGTGAAGCACAAATTTTTACATTTTTGTCTGAATAAGCAATAGACTGACGAATTTGATCATAAACTCTTCCCGTGGAGAAATTAGCAAAAGTACCTGTAAATGGAATTTTTCCACCAATTGTTAACCCGGCAGCAATCCCCATCATGTTTGCTTCTGCAATTCCCACTTGAAAGAAACGTTCCGGATGATTTTTTTTAAAGTCATCCATTTTTAATGAACCAATCAAGTCGGCACAAAGTGCTACTACATTTTCGTTTTTTTGACCTAATTCAGTCAACCCCGCTCCAAAACCTGAACGAGTGTCTTTATTTCCTGTATTTGTGTATTTTTTCATTGTTTTTTGCTATTTGCGAGAAGCTTTTTAATAATCACCTAACGTTTCCGGATTTTGAGCTAATGCAGTTTCTAATTGAGCATCATTCGGAGCTTTTCCGTGCCAAGCATGTGTGTGCATCATAAAATCAACACCGTTACCCATTTCAGTGTACAATAAAATACAAACCGGTTTTCCTTTTCCGG
>JAUXNR010000105.1 GCA_030682755.1 Flavobacterium sp. | reverse complement strand
GCCATAATTTGCTTCAGGATAAAGACCAAAGAAATCACCTTCATAACCCCAATGATAATGACCTACCCTGTAAAAACCTCTTAAATCAAAATCTTTGGCATTCCAACTATAAGATGCATTATAAACTTGAACTCTATTGATGTCGTTAGTTAAGACAGTTCCGTCCTCTGTAACAACATTTTGAGCTCTTCCTCTGTTTTCGTAGAAAATTTCATTAATTGGATTTTCAGCCACACGACCTAAAATGTTCACATTTACGTTGGCTCTCATGTTTGGAGAAGGATTTCCTTCAACACCAATAAAATAAGATTCCATATGATCAAAGCCTAATTTGTTTGGATAGGTTCCTGTTTCAGGATCATCCGTTTTTGGAGTAGTAATAAGACTTCCACCTGTATTGAACGTGGTAAACTCAGCTCTCATATTACTGATTCTCAAAATTTGATTATCATTACTTGCCAAAGCGGCTTTATCTGCTCTAGCTCTTAAAACAGCATCCATAATTTGAGAATCTCCAAAATGAAGGCTTACTCTTTCAAGGTCAGTTCCCGGATCATAAGGATTAAATTTATGTAAATCTTTTAAGAGATAATAAGCAGCTCTAGGATATAATTGATACAAGCCTTTTTCATTGGTTGGTCCTTTTGCACAAATTCCAAACCATTCTTCATTCATATTATTTTCACCTTCTATATAATCTTTTTGATAACCGCCATTAGACCAAGAGGCATTAGTGTCATGGATATCAAGATTTTTAGTTTGACCGTATTTCCACCAACCATCGCTAAATTGAAAAGTATATCCACCAAGTGAGTTTCCTGATTTACCTAAACCGGCAGCATTTTCATAGATTTCTTTCCAATTTCCTTTTAAATAATAAGCTTGTGCATTTTGATCTTCTTGATTAGTAATAACATTAAAAGCATCAGCACCAAATTCAGTAAAAAGTACCGGTTTGCCGTATTCTTTTTTAACACGATCAAACAAATCACCAAAAGAGACACCTCTGTAAACGTTTGTTCCAAAAATGTCAATGTCTTTACATTCTTCTGCAATTAGGTTTAAAAAAAGTAAATCTCCATTACAAATAGCAACCGGATGTGATGCATCTATCGCTTTCATGGCAACAGCAGCTTCGTTAAACAATTTATACATTGAACGAGCACGAGCAGTAGATTTTCTGTCTTCAATTGGAATATTTTCTGTTTCTGCACCATCCCAAAACAAGCCGTAGTTATTTTCATTACCTAACAAGAATAATAAAAGTCCTTTGGTGTCTTTATATTCATTTGCTAATTGCTTTACTTCTTCAAGTAAAAGTTTTCTGGTTTTTTCATTAGAATATTCTGTGTTTGGAGTCCAAACACCATCTAAAGTTAAACCATATCGTCCGAAGGAATGATTCAGCATGGTATAAATACCATAATTAGTATGAATGTATTCAATCCATTTTTTTGGAATTCCGGTGTAAACTCTAATCGAGTTTACACCCATATTTTTGAGCAAACCCATTTCTTCGTCTAAAGCTGCTTGAATCAACGCATCCGATTGATTCCATAAACTATAGGAATAATTGGTGCCTATCGGAAAGTAATCCCAATTCATTCCATTAACCATAAAGTCTTTTCCATTCACTTTAAGTTTTGTTCCGGAATTACTGTTATCAATAGTAACTTTCTCTGTTTGAGAAAAAATTGAAGTGGAATAACACCAAAAAATTAGTAATAAAATTATTTTTTTCATTTGGTTTGTTTGATTAAAAAGATTAATGAAATAGGTAAAAAGTTGTTAGTTAAATTTTCGATTCTATAAAAATACTAATCAATTATTATATTATTGACAAAACAACCTCAACAAAAAATATACATAAATTTATGTAGCTTATAATAAGTAGTTTTATTCAGATTTTAATAATCTAATGTTTGTGGATTTATATTTTCTAAGGGTTCAAAGTGAATTATTTCATTCTTCTTTTTTTATTAGAGTCAGATTTGATCTAAAACTGTTAAAAGACTCATAAATATTGATGCCTAAGTGTTTTTTAAAGGGTAAACTGCTTTTAAAATTTATTTAAAAAGCTTCGGGTTTTGTTCAATTTTAACAGAGAGAATTTATTTGAATTGTGTAGTGATTCGTTATAAATTAAAATTCAAAAAAGTATAAATCTCAAACGTTAATGTTGTGGTGATGTATAGTTTAAAAGGATTGAAAATGCTTATTTCACTGGCTATCTTGTAAACTCAACATGTATATATTTGCGAGTTTTGTCAACTTTCTTCGCAAACGTTATTGTTGTTTAAAAATGCTTGATTATATAAGCT
>JAUXNR010000100.1 GCA_030682755.1 Flavobacterium sp. | reverse complement strand
GAAGTTCTATAGTAATGGCTTGTGCACCAATTGCAAATGAAAAAAAAGTAGTTCTGTTTTCTGCCGGTGCCACTAGTCCTTTAATTGCAAAGGCTGGCGATTATATCTTTAGAAATAGATTAAGCGGCGATGCAGAGGTAAAAGCAATGGCTGATTTTGCTATAAATAAATTGGATATTAAGAAAGTTGCAGTTTTGTATGTAAACACAGACTATGGGGTTGGTAATAAAGATATTTTCATAAATGATTACAAAACAAAAGGTGGAAATGTTTTATTTTCAGAAGGTTTTGAACAAGGAGAAACAGATTTCAGATCCCATCTCACGAAAATAAAAAAGGCAAAAATTGAATCCGTTTATATAATTGCTGTAGGCGAGAATGGATATATTTTGAAGCAAGCTAAAGAAATGGGTTTAAAGGTTCAATTTTTAAGTACGGTAGGGATAGAAGGGCCTGATGTTTGGAAAGTAGCAGGGGAAGCAGCTAATGGAGTTATTTATACGGTTCAAAAATTTGACCCTGAATCTTCGCAAAAAGCAATAAATTTTCATAAAAACTATTCTTCGAAATACAACCAAGCCCCAGACTTATTTTCTGCATTAGGTTATGATGCAATATATATAATTTCTAAAGTAATTTCAGAAAATGGCTACAATGCAGAAGCGATTAAATCGGGCATGTATAATTTAAAAAATTTTCAAGGGGTGGTCGGTAATATTTCATTTGATTCAAACGGAGATATTCAAAGCGAAGTAATGATGAAAATTACTAAAGATGGTCAATTCCTATTGTATCATCCGTGAATGAAAGGAAAAAGCAATGGCAGAAACTATGACCATGATGGATAATGTCCGCTTACAAGAATATGCTGAATTACAAGAGAAAGTCGGAAGAACACCGCTTTATGAGATACAAAACATTGAAATTCCGAATGGTAATAGAGTCTTTGCTAAAGAAGAATGGGTAAATCCTACAGGAAGTATATTTGATCGTGTTTATCCCCACCTGTTTCAAATTGCAGAAGACGAAGGTAAAATCATTCCTGGGGTAACACCTGTTG
>JAUXNR010000094.1 GCA_030682755.1 Flavobacterium sp. | reverse complement strand
AAAGTTGCTTGTTCTGAAGAAGCTGTTCCACTAATTGAACAATCATTTGAGTGCCGGCTTGATGACGTCCGTCAATACCTCCGGTAATCAGCAATGCGGGTTTTGGAGTTTTAGACTCAGACAAAGTAAGAAGCCAAATATCTTTGCCTCCACTACTCTTTCCAATAGATTTTAAAGTTGCTGCACTGTTCTTCGATTCAATTTCTTTGAGCTTCTTGGTCAGATTATCATATGAGAGATAATCATTTTGTGCATGAATGGATGCAACTACAAGCAAAAAAAATAAGCTTAATTTAATTCTCATTAGGTTTTGGTTTAGTTATCAGATAAAATTAAGTTTTCATTTTATTAAAATTGTTAATATTAATCTAATTTTGTAGTTAGAGTTTGATGTTTTTTGATACTTTTACTTCAAATCATCTCACTATGCGGATTATTATTATCAATGGCCCAAACTTAAACTTACTCGGAAAAAGAGAACCGGATGTTTATGGAGACACCTCTTTTGAAGCTTTTTTTTCTACTTTAAAAACAAATTTCAATCAAATAGATTTACACTATTTCCAAAGTAATATTGAGGGAGAACTGATTTCAAAAATTCAAGACGCAGATGCTGAATTTGATGCAATCATTTTAAATGCCGCAGCATATACTCATACTTCTGTGGGTATTGGTGATGCGGTCAAAGCAATTACTATTCCGGTAATTGAAGTACATATTTCCAATACTTTTGCAAGAGAATCATTCCGACATCAATCCTATATTGCTCCAAATGCTAAAGGAATTATCGTTGGATTTGGCATGCAAAGTTACACACTCGCCATACAAAGCTTGATTAATAAAATCTAATTTATCTTAATGACACTATCTACTTCAAATTCCAATTTTCTGAAATCTGTTTTTTTGTTCTTTTTAATTTTTACGACAAGTTTTGAAAGCTTCGCACAAATAAAAGGAACCATTAAAGATATTAACGGACAACCGCTAGCATTTGTAAATATTTATATTGAAAATACTTATATCGGAACGACTTCAAACGAAAAAGGCCACTATGAATTGAATACTCAAAACTTAGAAAAAGTGCCTGTAATTTTTCAATACCTTGGATTCAAAACGCAAAAACACGTTTTAGAAGTTAGTAAAATACCCTTAGAATTTGATGTGGTGCTTATTGAAGAAAACTACAACTTGAGTGAAGTGGTTATAAGCTCAAAAGAAAATCCGGCAAATCCAATAATTCGAAATGCAATTGCTGCCAGAAAATTCAATTCTGAAAAAACCGGAAGGTTTACCGCCGATTTTTATTCAAAAGGAATTTTTAAACTAAAAAATGCTCCAAAAAAAATATTGGGTCAGGAAATTGGTGATTTTGACGGAGCCTTAGATTCCACCGGAACAGGAATAATTTACTTATCAGAAACCGTTTCAAAAATTACTTTTGAAAAACCGGACAACTTAAAGGAAAAAATTATTGCTTCAAAAATCAGCGGAAACAATAACGGATTTAGTTATAATACAGCTCAAGGAACACGTTTTGATTTTTATGAAAATACGGTTGAATTGGGAGCAAAACTCATATCGCCAATTGCAGATAATGCTTTCGGATATTATAAATATTCATTGGAAGGCACCTTTTATGACGAACACAATCATTTGATTAATAAAATAAGAGTAACACCGCGTCGGGATGTTGAACCTGTTTTTGAAGGTATCATTTTTATTGTGGAAGATTCTTGGGCAATTTATGGTATTGATTTAAAAATAAAAGGCTATCGAATGAAACAGGAATTTGTGGATGTGATGACGCTAAAACAAAACTTCAGCTTTAATCAATCCAATAAAATTTGGGCAAAAAACATTCAAACCTTAACTTTTGATGCAGGTGCTTTCGGAATTACTTTTAATGGAAAATTTACACACGTTTTCAGTAATTATGACTTTAAAGAAACTTTTGAAAAGAAAACATTTACCAGAGAAATTTTAAGTTTTGAAGACCAAGCCAATAAAAAGGAAAATTCGTATTGGGATGAAACAAGACCGGTTCCGTTAACTGAAGAAGAATTGTCTGATTATACCAAAAAGGATAGTATTCAACTAGTACGAAAATCAAAGCCTTATTTAGATTCCATTGATGGGAAAAACAACAGATTCAAAATACATAAATTACTCACAGGATATTCGTATCAAAATTCTGAAAAAAAGTGGCGAATAAACTATGAAGGACTCATAAAAATCCCTCATTACAATACGGTTCAAGGGTGGAATTTAACTAGTGGAATTACCTATACAAAAAGAAACGAAGACGACCGAAAGTTTACCACTTTTGGAACACGATTCAATTACGGGTTCGCTGAAAATAAATTAAGACCCACAGTATTTTTTAGAAGTAGGCTAAACGCTAAAACAAATAGCTTTATAAACATTACTGCTGGTAAAGAAGCGGTTCAATTTAATCAGAGTAACCCCATTACAAAATTAGGAAACTCTCTGGTGAGTCTTTTTCTCAAAGAAAATTACATGAAATTATTTGAAAAAAACTTTGCTGCCGCAAGCTATAGCCAAGAAATCATAAATGGATTTTATGCCTCTGCAGCAATTGAATATTCTGAACGCAAACCTTTATTCAACACTACCGATTTTGTTATTCTGAAAAATGATAAAACTTTTACCTCCAACAATCCGTTGAATCCCGAAGATTTCATTAATCCGGGAATTGAAAAACACAATTTGATAAAAGCGAATCTAAATACCAGAATAAATTTTGGACAAAAATACCTTTCCAGACCTGATGGAAAATACAATATTTCTAATGACAAATACCCAACACTTTTTTTGGGTTATGAAAAAGGATTTGCAGGAAATGAATCAAAATACAATTATGATTTTATTGCCTCAAGAGTGTTCTACGAACAATCCTTTTCAAATAAAGGAACTTTTGCTTTTAA
>JAUXNR010000090.1 GCA_030682755.1 Flavobacterium sp. | reverse complement strand
AAAATCTGCAGGATTTTCGAAGTTAGGATTGATTAAAAGGCAATCTTCATTTTCAAGTAAATTCGGATTAAGATGATTCAACTTTCTTGTTGTTTCAACAGCTAATGGGAATTCGTTCTTTTTATAACTCCTATTGCACTTTTCGCACGAAAACATTAAGTTATCCCAATTATAAGCTAGCCAGTAATAACCAGGATAAGTCAACCCCCTTGCACCATTTTTTTTATAAGCCTTTTTCGGTCTGAAATGTTCTACATCACCATAACTGTTGTCAGTAAACTTTGCTTCGCAGAAGCAACATTTTTCGTGCTGGTCTGTGATCAATTGAGTTTTTACCGTTTCATCTCCATAAATAGCATTGTCAAAAATCATGGGTATCAGTGTACGATTTGAAACACCATGAGCAGAAGTATAAGCCGGTGGATTCACTCCATAGTTATGGTTAAGAGTATTTGTTTCAATCACACCAGCACCAGAAAGAACCGCTGGTACCGCTGCAGATTTACGAATTCGGATCATTTTTTTTAGCTTTAATTTCTTCAAGTTTTTTAGAAAAACTTTTTAATAGTTGCATTGCATCTACTTCTGATTTAGTATTCCCTACCGGTAAATCATAAATTTCGTTATTTAGGATATCTAATTTCTGCTTTTCATTTGCACTCAAATGTGTTTTTTTCAAAAGTTCTCTTCTTTCATTAATCTTTTTTTCTATTTCTGGTCCTCTTGCTGTATTCAACCCAAAAAAATCACTTGTTAAGATTTGATCTATTCTCCATCCATCAATATTTTCAGTGTCACTTATTACCATTACAACATTTGCAATCTCTTTAAGTATTTCGAAGTTGGCATCTAATGCTGCCTGAACAATTAATGGACTGTGAGCTGTTGCTATAAATTGTACGTTTGGAAAATTGTCAGACAATTTATGAATTATTTCCCTTTGCCATAAAGGATGTAAATGTAAATCTACTTCATCTAAAATTACAATTGCCGACTCTTTTAGTGGGTCTCCTGAATCAGGATACTCATTAAATAAACGCCATGAAATGTCACCAGCAAGAGCCAAAACACTTTTATAACCCAAACTTAAATTAGAATAGGTGACATCTTTTCTTTTTTTATATTTAATATTAACTGAACCTGGTCTCAAAATATTACTGACAACTTTCGGAACAGAAATTTCAATTTCTTCGACTTCGTCATGAGAAGGAAGAATTGAAGTGAGCATTTTTAATACTTTGTCTTTATACCTTTTATGTTTAGCACTTTCTTTTTTATCACTGCCTAATGAAGCATAATTTACTGTATGTAAAATCTCTTCTAAATCATATAATTGTGTGTCATCTGCGTTGAATAAAACAAAAGGATCTGTAAGGTTCGATTCATAAAGATTGGTTTTACCCAAGCGACGAGATGCACTATAAGGTAATATTAACACTTCACGATCAAAAAATATATCTTCAGCATTTGTATCAAATTTCATTGGTACTTTATGCAGTTTAAATTCTTTATCAAGTTTTATTATTATCTCTGACGTGCAAATTTTTTCATTTGATAAATCCGATTTCTTATTGAATTCTAAATTTGCAATATATGTTGCATGGATTTTAGCATTCAAAAAATTATTGTTATTTACCAACTGTTCTAGCGTTTCATTGTCCTCATTATTGATTGAAGGTTCAATTTTGTTTTTTTGAATCTTAATTCCATCAGGATCTTTGGCATCATGAACAAGTGGTTTCATCCATGCAATACTTTGAAGAATGCTAGTTTTTCCTATTCCATTATCCCCTAAAATTAATGTCCATTGTGGTAAAATTCCATCTTCACGAACAAAATTAATATTTGCTTTTTCAAATCTTCTAATGTTCTTTATTACTAGCGATTTGATATATATAGGTACTGATGTCATAATTATAAAAGTTAATAAAATAAATAATAACAAAGTTGATGATTCTATCTGATATTTTTGAAAATATATTAAAAAAAATTGTAATCAAGTTTTAAATAAACTCAAAATAAACCTCTTAATCAACATTCGCAAAACTTAAAAATACCTATTTTTCAATTCTTTATTAAACAAAAAAAGATGCCACAGCATCTCTATCTCCTCCTCCCCTTCCACCTATCATTCCACCCCTTATATTTATTCCTATAAACATAATCCCGGATAAAAGCCCCAATTATCACACAAATAACCAACCCTATGATTTTATACCATTCCATTCATCAAAAATAGAACAGTACTTTATGAATGCTAGCATACCCAAAACAGTTACTCCCGAATTGACAAGAAGTTATCCTGATTTGACAAGGCAATAAGCAAAAAAAAAGATGCTTACACATCTCTTTTTCTATTTAATTCTAATTATGCAATAATTTAAATAATTATCTTTTCTTCGAATTCTCTTCAATGAACTTATCAATATCAATTTCTAAATTTAATATTTTAAATTTTTTTAAGTTTAAAGCTTTCAAATGGAAAATCAATTTTTCTAAAGTTGGATTAGCTTCTCCTCTTTCAATTGTTCCTATAAAATGTTTTGTTAATCCATTATTTTTGTCAGCCAGTTCTTGTTGAGAAATATGCACATTCTCATACTCAGTACTGGGTGTATTTTCTCTAAGTTTTCTTAACTCGTTTCCTAATTTTTCTTTTTCAGTCACTTCATAATTATTATCTATCGATAAAAATCACTCTTATTTATGAAATTAATGGCATGATATATCATACCGTTGAATATTTTTTATTATGTTTGTGTCATAATTACAGATAAAATGTAATTTTGCGATTCTTCATAAAACAATATTGAAGCATTCGCTTAGAATCCCGACCTAAAAACTGGTCATGTTTGTACACGGGATAATAAGTATGATGCTCACGTCCTATGGCGTGGGCTCTCTTATTCGTGTACGGGTATACCAGTACCTTAGGTCGTTTAAGTTGAGTTCCACGCTTTTTTATTTCCCTTTGGTTCTCACTTCATTCTTAGCACTGCTTTTTTTCAAAAAGTTTCGCAATAGGTCTCATAATTAATTTTTTAGTTAGTGGGAAAGATGTCGCTCAGCCTTGGCTGCAACAAGCACGGGCGGCATACTTTCCGTAACCTTTAAAACCAGTCGCCCATGATATAAAAAAGAAAAACAGTCTCAGCTACTCAGTGACTCAGTGACTCAGCCACTCAGTACCTCAAAAAAGGTCCCCTAACCCGTCGGCAAACTAGATAGAGGACCAAAGCAAACAAAACTATTGTTTCATTTAACTAACCAATAATATGAATAAATTTTCATTTTTAAAAAACAGTGGTGCTATTATATTTTTATTGATTGCACTTCTAACCACAAAAATTACGGCTAAAAACAGGCTCATTCAAGCTCCACAAACAAATTCCATTACAGGAACCATTACACACGGCACAAATCCTTTACCCGGAGTTACCGTTTTAATCAAAGGAAAACAAAGAGGCACATCTTCTTCATTCAATGGTAATTATGAAATTACTGCTAACCATTCTGATACGCTCGTGTACAGTTTTATTGGATACAAAACAATTGAAATACCTGCAACAAGGTCAAGAATTGATGTGCAAATGATAGAGGACGTTACAAGTTTAAAAGAAGTAGAAATAAATGCAGGCTACTATGCGGTTAAAGATAAAGAAAGAACAGGTAGTATCGCTAAAATAAAAGCTAAGGAAATAGAAAAACAACCGGTAGCAAATCCGCTGGCTGCTATGCAAGCGAGGATGACAGGAGTTTACATAACTCAAGAAACAGGCACTGCCGGTGGAGGTTTTAATATTAGAATCCGAGGTACTAATAGTATAAGAACAGAAGGAAACGAACCTTTATATATTGTAAATGGTATGCCTTATGCTTCGCAATCATTAGGAAGCACTGATCTTATTACGGGTATTTTGCCCAATTCAAATAACCCTTTAAACAACATAAATCCAGCCGATATAGAAAGTATAGAAGTACTTAAAGATGCAGATGCAACGGCAATATACGGTTCCAGAGGTTCTAATGGCGTGGTATTGATTACAACTAAAAAAGGAAAAGAGGGAAAAACACAATTTACAGCCCAGGCGTTTACTACTATTGGTACAATTACACGCAAACTAGATTTATTAAATACCAGCCAATATTTGGCAATGCGTAGAGAGGCCTTTGCCAATGATGATATTCAAACAATACCTGAAAATGCGTATGACATTAATGGAACATGGGACGAAAACCGTTATACCGATTGGCAAAAGAAATTAATCGGAGGAACGTCAATCATTAATAATTTTCAAGGAACAATTTCCGGAGGGAATAGCCAAACCCAATATTTAATAAGCGGAACTGCTAGAAATGAAACTACGGTTTATCCTGGTGAAAACGAATATAAAAGAGGTGTCTTAAATACGTCAATAAACCATTCATCAGAAAACAATAAATTCAATCTACTCTTTTCATCAAATTATAGTGCAGACAAAAACACGTTACCTGGAGTCGATTTAACAAGAAACGCATACACATTGGCTCCAAATGCACCGGAACTATACCAAGAAGATGGGGCTTTAAATTGGGAAAATGGTACGTTCGATAATCCGCTCGGGTTTTTAAATGGCAAGTACCAAACCAATACAAACAACCTCATTTCAAACCTTCAATTAAGTTACAAACTATTGCCTAGTCTGGAATTAAAATCAAATTTCGGCTATACCGATACAAGAATGGTTGAAGTTAGGACGATACCAACAACAGTTTACAATCCGTTTGATGTCATTACAAATGACATGGCAACATTATACCTTAACAATAGTAACAGACAATCATGGATTATTGAACCTCAGCTAAACTGGAATAAAGAATGGCAAAAGATGAAAGTTAACGTCTTAATGGGTGCAACGTTTCAAAACGATTTATCGCAACAATTAGTACAATCCGGTTCGGGTTTCACAAGTAATGCTCTTATCAATAATATAGCGGCAGCAAGTAATCGTGAAATTCTTAACCATCAGGAAATAATATACAAGTACAATGCTTTTTTCGGACGAATGTATTTGAATTGGGATGATAAATACATTTTAAACGTAACAGGCCGTAGAGATGGTTCAAGTCGTTTTGGTCCGGGCAACCGCTTTGCAAATTTTGGGGCTATTGGTGCTGCATGGATTTTTTCTAAGGAGAACATATTTAAAAATCAAGATAAAATATTGAGTTTTGGTAAAATCAGAGGAAGTATTTGAACATCAGGCAATGATCAAATTGGAGATTATC
>JAUXNR010000696.1 GCA_030682755.1 Flavobacterium sp. | reverse complement strand
AAGATTGTTATATACATCATCCGGAGCAAGAAATTTATCACTATCATATCCTGCCAGGGCAATTCTTTTTAGAATTTCATCCTGGTTTGTTTTTTTTGCGTCATAGGTTAAAGTAGCCATTTGAGTATCTTGATCCCAATCTACTTTAGCTATTTTCTTGATATTACCTGTTTTTTCTATTGCTGTTTTACACATGCCACAATTACCGTAAATTTTAACTGTTTCTGTTTTTGTGTTTTTAATTTGTGCATTTGATGTGGCTGATAACAATACAACTATTGCTACCATTATTTTAATAAATGGATTTTTCATTTTTAATATTGTTTGTAACCAAAGTGAAGTACTTTTTGGTTGATTCATAAAAAAGATTTGAATATAACAGTCTAGAACGAAAAATTGTAACAACACAAACAATTGTGCAGTATTAATTATTCAAAAACTGTATTGATAGTATAGCAAAATTGCTATGAAATTGACACACTTTTGGCTGTCAAAAAATGAATTTAGCTTATTTTAGGGATTAGCCAAATGGAATAATAACCATCTGAGATAGATAGTGAAGAATTAGAAAAGTTAACTTTTTCTACCGTAAGGAAGTTAAAAATACGGGTTTCAAAATTAATTTCTGATAAAAAACTTACTGTTGGTGTGGTGCAAGTTGATGCACATCCGCAAAGAGAGTTATCGCAATTGCCATTACATCCTGTGTTTTCTTCACTATTGGATTTATCTGTACAACAACACTCTTCTTTTTCTGATTTAGAGCATGAAAGTTCTTTGTCACAAGATTTTTTTGAAGTCTTACTTCCACATGCAATAGCACTTGTAGGCATTAAAAACATGCCTAAAAATAATAATACTATAATGTGAAGTTTTTTCATATATAAAACCAAAACATCACAAAAGTACACAGATTTATATTAAATTCAATTAAGAATTTGTTAAAACGATTAAGCTATTTCACTTTTAGCGTTATTTGCTTTGAGGAATTTATCTTTTAAAATCTGCATATCCTCACTCACTTTTCTATCCAATACTTTGGCATAATGCTGAGTTGTATGAAGATTTTTATGGCCTAACATTTTGCTAACGGTTTCAATAGGGACGCCATTAGTCAATGTGACAGAAGTAGCAAACGTATGTCTGGCCATGTGGAAAGTTATTTCTTTTGGAATATCACATAAATCGCCAATTTCCTTTAAATAGGCATTCATTTTTTGGTTAGTAAGTATTGGCAGAATACTATTTTCATTTAGACATTTTGGGTGATTGCTGTATTTTTCAATTATTTCTTCAGCAATGGGTAATACCGGAATTTTAGATTTTGTTTCTGTTTTTTGACGGTTTTTGAAAATCCATTTTTCTCCATCAATGCCGATACCAATATGGTCTTTTTTCAATCCTTTTACATCAATGTAGGCTAAGCCAGTGTAGCATGAAAAAATGAAAATATCTCTAACTAATTGTAGTCTTTCTGATGAAATTTTCTTGTTGTAGATTTTCAACAATTCCTCTTCAGTCAAAAAGTCTCTTTCTACTTCTTTCATTTTGCCTTCATATCGAGTAGTTGGGTCTTTATCCAACCAATCATTATCCAAGCATATCTTGATTATTTTTCTGAAGTTTCTAACATATTTGACAGCTGTATTATTATTGCATTTTTTCACACTTCTCAAATAAAATTCAAACTCCGTTACAAAGGCATAGTCGATTTTATGGATGCTTAGATCACTCACATTATATTTCCAAAGAATGAATTCCTGAAGGTGTTTTAATGAGATTTTAAATCTCTCCAAAGTTCCATAAGCGTAACCATTTCCAATGAGGTCTTTAATTTTATCATTATGGCTTTGATAGATTGGAATGATCATGCGTTCACGTTCGTGAGTTCCGGTCAGTCTTGATTTAAAATTTTCTATCGATAGTTCTTCGTTTTTGTGAAGTAATTCCATTTGGATATCAAAAACCTTTGATTTAATTAAATCGAGATAATTATTTAATGACCTAGCTTCATCTGAGTTGCCTTTCATTTTTGATTGTTCGGCGGACCATTTTGATTTTTCAATGAATTTCTTGGTGCTGAATTCAAAACGTTCTCCGTTTACAGTTAGCCTGAAATAAATTGGCAATTGACCGTTTTTGTTAGCTTTTGAAGTTTTTGCATAAATATGCACAGTGATTTTTGCTTTCATGGTGGTGACCTTTTAATTAGTATTCAATTTAATTTTTAAACTTTTAGTAAACAAGATGTACACTTTTTGAACCAGTATTAAACTGGTTGATAGTACAGTGTTTACAGTGCTTGAGAGAATTTAGCGAGACCCAAAATTGTAGAAATTTTTAGGGTCTCGATTTTGTCCCTTTCGCATTAAGATTGAATGAATAATTTGGTATATGCTCCAAAGCAAAAAGCCGATAAATCTTAAGATTTATCGGCTTTTGTAACCATTTGTTTTTAAATGTGTGGGCGATGAGGGGTTCGAACCCCCGACCCCCTCGGTGTAAACGAGGTGCTCTGAACCAGCTGAGCTAATCGCCCGATTAGTGCTTGATTTCGAGTGCAAATATAGCACAGTTTTTGGTATCTGCAAATAAAAAAGTAAAAAAATTACAAAATTTCTGCAACAACAAAAGTGCTTCCTCCAACATAGATGAAGTCTGATTTTTCAGCATTTTCTCTAGCATTTTCATAAGCTTCTGTAATAGAATTAAATACTTTACTATTAAGTCCAAAATTATTAGCTTTTTCTTGAAGTTTTGAAGTTTCAAGAGCTCTTAAATTATTTGGTTTTGAAAAATAATATTTTGCTCTTTTAGGGAATAATAGTAATATTTCATCAAGATTTTTATCGTTTACAAACCCCAAAACAAAATGCAATGTGTCAAATTTTTCATCTTGAATTTGTTTCATGACTATTTCCAATCCTTGTTTATTGTGAGCGGTATCACAAATTGTTTTTGGATTTGATTCAATTTGTTGCCATCTTCCTTTTAGACCTGTGTTTTTCACAACATTTAAAAGTCCTTTTTTAATGTTACTTTCAGAAATTTTAAATTCGCTTGTGTTTTTAAGAACTTTTAGAGTTTGTAAAACTGTTTTTTGATTACTCTCTTGATAATATCCTTTTAAATCAGATTGATATGTTTTAGAAATTAAATCTGTGGCATAATATATTGGTGCATTTTTCTCTTCAGCTATTTTATCAAATACAATCTTTGTTTCATTTGAAAACGAACCTATTACAACAGGCGTCTTTTCTTTTATTATACCTGCTTTTTCAGTAGCAATAGATGTTAAGGTGTTACCCAAAAATTGTGTATGGTCAAGTCCGATTGATGTGATTACTGAAACTAAAGGCGTTATAATATTTGTAGAATCCAGTCTGCCTCCCATACCCACTTCAATGATTGCGATATCAACTTTAATTTCTTTGAAATATGAAAACGCTAATCCAACAGTCATTTCAAAAAAGCTAAGTTGTTTGTTTTCAAAAAACGACTTGTTTTTGGTTATAAAATCAACAACATATTCTTCTGTGATTTCTACTCCGTTTATTTTTATTCGTTCTCTAAAATCTTTTAAATGCGGTGAAGTGTATAATCCTACTTTATATCCTGATTCTTTGAGTATTGAAGCCAACATTGACGATGTGGACCCTTTGCCATTGGTTCCGGCAACATGTATGCATTTTATGCTTTTTTCAGGATTATTTAAATATCTTGCTAATGCAATTGTGTTGTCTAAATTAGGTTTGTAGGCTGATGCTCCTTGATTTTGATACATCGGCAGTTGAGCAAACATCCAGGCTGTAGTTTCTTTATATGTCATGTTATCACAAAAAAATAAACCCCACAATTGTGAGGTTTAAAGGTATGTAAATTTTATTTTTTTTATTCTCCGTTTCTAAAATTAAATACAATAAATCCAATTTGATTATCCGGAGCATTAGCATCATCGTTCCATTTGTATTTATATGCCGATTTAATGGCGGCATCTTGTAAAC
>JAUXNR010000076.1 GCA_030682755.1 Flavobacterium sp. | reverse complement strand
TCCATCAGCTGTAATCTCTATATTTTTGACTACAACTTTGTTTTTAAAAGTTATGTTTACTTCTTCTAGCCTTTTATTCTTAGGCCTGCTTTTGGCTTTCTTCCTAGGTATCAATTTTGTTGGAGTAATATCGAGCATAAGATTGTTCTTATCTTTTCGTGTTATAGATATCGATATATAACTAGCAGGCTTTGTGGGTTGCCAGATTAAAGAATTTTGCAATTTAGATATTTTATTCATATGCTTCTAATTTTTAAAACTCTGCTTATGGTTTATTACCCCTATCTATTTTTTTCTTCAAGAGTTTAACTTCATTTCGCAATCTTCTAACTTCCTGACATTTCCAGAAAATACCAGGATTTCACGTGGAATCACTCCGCCCCACTATTTTGGTCTATTCTTATAGGACTAATTGCTTGTCTTAGAATCAGAAAACCCCTATATTTGACAGCGAACTATTAATGATATGTATTTGTAGCTCCCCGTGTTACTTGAACGGGGTAATACTAAACTGAAGCTATCGGATAGTAGCAAAATCTTCGAGTATCAAAATAATAAAATTGGAATTGTATCTTCAAAGAAGTTACTTTTTCCTGCAATTTATCTATCGAGCAGCTTTGACTGAAGCATTAAGAATGCAAAAAAAAATAATATCACCTAAGAAAAAACTATTAGCAGTTCGTTCAGTATTAGCAACTGCAGTACTAGCTCTTTTGACTAGTATTTCTTCAAATTGGCTAGGGACGGAGTGGGTAGAAGAGTATCTGCCTGAAATTGCTATAGGAATAGTCATATGTATTTTGGTGCTTATTTCTGATTATATTCATGAAAAATCCGAACTAACGAAAGTAATAGCACAAGAAGATTCTGATTCACGAAAACAATTGATCCAAAATCTACGAGAGCTTTATAGAAATCGTCTTGCAGATAAAATGAAGGGGGATTTAGGGATTGATATAAATCTTAAACTTAAATACTCCATAACAGGCACAAGCCCAGAAAGAGTCAAGTTTTATAAATTTAAGGAAGAAGCGCTGACGGGTGACTTTGAAAGTTTATTTGAGGATTACATCAAAGAAATAAAACGATTATTGATTTTAGGTGAGCCGGGAGCTGGTAAGTCTGTTTTGATGCTGCGTTTTGCCTCGAAGATGAGTGAAATAGCTGAAAAAGACGAAAATTTTCCTGTTCCAGTTGTTTTAGACCTTGCAACTTGGAAACGAGACGATCAAACATTTGAGCACTGGCTAGAGCAAAACTTGCCTTATATAGCTGGTTCTTTTGCAATCTCGAAAAAAGAAGCCAGGAGATTAGTTGAGAGCAATGCACTATTGCTGCTACTGGATGGTTTTGATGAAATTCAGGAACAATACAGAAACTCCTGTTTTGAAAAATTACAATTTTATCTTCGTAAACTTAAACATTTACGCAACGAAACTCTACCTGAAGTTATTATATGTTCCAGAATTTCTGAATACCTGCGTGCTGATGATGCACCGGTTTTTGCAACAATAGAAATCCAACCTTTTCAGCCTAGAGACATTCAGACTATATTGCAATCAATGGGGGCTAAAAATGATGAAACCGCCATAGAACTTCAGCTCGACTTAGAGAAGAATGCTAATTTATATACGGCCATTACTTCTGCATTTTTTCTACATATCCTGTTAAATATTTATTCACAAGAAAATAATCTGCACTTTTCTAGTGATTCCAAAGAACTTCTGCAAAAAGAAATTACAGAAGTTTACATTCAAAATGAATTGGTAAAATTAAAAGACTATCCAGTCGATAAGGTAAAAAAATGGTTGGGTTGGTTGGCGTGGAAGATGAAAAATACTTCGGGTATCGTTACGTTCGAACTAACCGATTTGCAACCAAATTGGTCTAAAAAGATATTCCACTATAACTTAACAATATCTATTATCGGTGGCTTTTTTATTGGTCTTACTAGCGCAGCTTTTATGCTTGCTTTTCTCATTTTTACAGATGGTTCCAAAATTACCATAAATAATATCAGCGACATACCAGTTGTTTTAATTACTGTGCTAGTTTTTGGGCTGCTTTTTAGTCTGGTCGCTATTTTGAGTTTGAGTTTGTCAAGAATTTATATTGCTTATGACAATAAAAATAAAGACGAGATCGTTACAAAGGAAATACAAGAAGTTAATCTCAAGAATTTTAATCTAAAGAAATGCAAGGAAGTATTGATTAAATGTGAAATTAACAGCCTAGTATATGGTTTACCCTTTGTATTCCTGCTAACCATTTTTTTTACTTTATTTGATCCAAATCGATGGGATCCTGCATCGTGGGATGCTGCATCTGTAGTTGATATTCTAGTTATTTCTTTATTAATCTCACTTATATTTGGTTTATTGTTGGGATTACCCAATGCAATCATTTCAGCATTTTCAAGCGAAAAATCACTACCTAAAATCAACAGTCCATATAAAAGATTGTTCGCGCAATTATGGGGTAGTATTTTGAAAATGACTATGGTATCTATAATAGCCTTTGGTATTATAAATAAAGGTGATATAAATCATTATGATAGTGTAATTTATCTAGGTTTAATATTTGGACTTTGGCTATCAATAATTTCAAGTTCGATTTTCAAACACTTCTGTTTAAGAATTTCATTATTCTTAGAAACAGTCATACCACTTAAGCTAGTGAAATTCTTGAATTCTGTTTCTAATAACTCTGGTTTATTGATCAGACATGGCGGGCAATGGCGTTTCCGTCATCAATTGATACTTGATAGCTTAGCTAACAGTTTTGAAGAAACTTGCTCAGATATATTGAAAAAACGGAAATAGAAAAAAATATACAACTTATTGATATTTGGAATGATATTAATATTTCTATGGTTATATATCTAATGCTATAGCTTTACAATTGATTTTTTCTTGTCAAACCAAAACTTCAATAAACCAGTTACCAGATTTATCCGTTTTGGTGAGCCAATTAGGTACAAAACTGGGCACTCTAGAGAGACACTACACTAGTAAGTCGTTTGTTATCGCGTGTTGTCCAAGAATCCACAAAGTCACTTGCTTTCATTTTTATATCCTTATAACACCCCATAATGTTTTAAATGGGTTTTCTATGA
>JAUXNR010000072.1 GCA_030682755.1 Flavobacterium sp. | reverse complement strand
AAATAAACCTTTATTTTCCTATGAAAATAATTCATAGCTTCGAATAGCGATAAGTTACTGGCAAGCATAGGGCGACACTATTACAAAATAAAAACAATTTCAAAAAAGACTAAATAGTCAGTCTTTAAAAACTATTTAAACATTTGATTGTCAATAATATATATTGAATATGTCTTGTTTATATCAACCAGAAAGCGTATCTTTATAGTGTAAACCTTGCATTATTAAGTTATGATTTCGAAACAAAAACAGTCAAGTCAGGTAAATTTTTTCTTATACCTTGAAGATACCTTAAATCCGAAGCATCCATTATTTATTTTGGCGAATAGAGTTGATTGGCAGCTTTTTGAAGATACATTTACACCTTTGTATTGTGCAAATAATGGTAGGCCTGCCAAGCCAATAAGACTGATGGTCGGTCTATTGATTTTGAAACATATTCGGGACATTTCTGATGAAAGTGTTGTTGAACAGTGGACTGAAAATTTGTACTACCAATATTTTTGTGGTTTGCAGCAATTTTCTACAGACCCACCTTGTGCATCGAGTGAACTGGTGCACTTTCGTAAGCGAATTGGCGAATCTGGTATAGAATTGATCTTCAAAGAGAGTATTCGAATCAATGGAAATGATAGCAATGATGATGATGTTTCTGTGGACACAACGGTTCAAGAAAAAAATATTACATTTCCAACAGATAGCAAGTTGCATAAAAAAATCATAAAAAAGTGCTTGGCTATTGCCAAAAAAGAAAAATTAACTCTTCGTCAAACGTATACCCAAACAATCAAAAAGTTAAGCATTGATCAACGATTTCGAAATCATCCAAAAAATAAAGGAAAAGCAAAGAAAGCGGATAAAAAAATGAAGACAATTGCTGGAAGATTGGTTAGGGAATTACAAAGACTGTTGGGTCTCGATTCAATTTACAAGTTTGATTTTGAATTATTTGACAGCGTAATAGCTCAAAAAAGAAATTCACCAAACAAAATCTATTCGTTGCATGAGCCAGAGGTCGTATGCATTTCAAAGGGAAAAGAACACAAGAAATATGAATTTGGCAACAAGGCTTCGTTTGTAATAACGAGAAATACAGGGGTTTTAGTTGGCGCAAAGGGTTTTAGAAATGAATTTGACGGACACACTTTAGAACCAGCATTGAAACAAGTAGAAGAACTTACAGGACGACAACCTAAAACAGCAGCTGTAGATCGTGGATACCGAGGAAACAGTGAGATTGGAGAAACAAAAATCCTAATACCGAAGCCTTTCAACGACAAAAAACAAACAAAATATGAGCAGAAAAAACTTAGGATCGCTCATAAAAAAAGAGCCGCTATCGAACCAATAATCGGACATTTAAAAATCGACCATAGACTAGGAAGAAATTTTTACAAAGGAATTATTGGTGATAATATCAATATTTTAATGGCTGCCGCTGCTTTCAATTTCAAAAGAATGATGAATAAATGGAAAATTTCCATTTGTCAATTTTTTCAAACACATTTTTTGGAGTTTCAAAGCATAATTTTGAAAATTATTACATTTATCCAACTCAATATAATTTTGAAATCAAATGAAATTTCAAAAAAAATGGGCTTCTTAAGGCTTGACTACTTAGTTTGTTTTCCTTAGCTTTAAACACAGGTTTAGCTCAAGGGAATAACTGTGCTAATGCAGATCCATTTTGCACACA
>JAUXNR010000065.1 GCA_030682755.1 Flavobacterium sp. | reverse complement strand
AATAAAGGCGTTTTACCACTTTCAAGAATAGTGGTGACCAAATTCTCTAAATCATGAAAAGCAACCGGAGCAACAGTTGCAACAGCACCTTGATGATTTTTTGAAGTCAATCGGTTTAATTTTTCAACAGGAACATAGGTAAAGTTAACCTTATGACTTTTCATTGTTTTTAACAATTCACGCATCAAATCGCCCTGTGCGTCTTTTTGTAAAAACACTTTGTCTAATTCTTTACCCGCTTGAATAGCTTCAATTATTGCTCTTATGCCAAAAATTTGATTTTCTTTTTCCATAGTGCAAAAGTATAAAAAAACCACCAGCTTTATACTGATGGTTTTCAAAACTGTTAATGCTTTTTTTAATTTTGAAAAATAGCAGGCCAAGGGATGTTACCTTGTCGAGTTATTACAGTTGTCCCTGTTTCATTATATGTGCTGGCAAAATTAATTGTCATTTGTGCTCCATTCACACTTACAATTGTATAGGTCCATGTTTCACTATATTGATCAGTACCTAAAGTTAATAGATTTTTGCAAAACCACTTGATTCTTGCTCCATTACTGAATGCAGGGTCATCAAACCAACAAGAAGATTCAAATAATCCGAACGAAAAGTCTGATATTCGGTAAGTTCCTTCCGGTAATTGAGCTCCATTTTCGTCGGTATCAAACCAAGTAACGGTTCCGTTAACAGTTCCTCCACAAGGACTTGCACCCGGCCTAGACATGTTGGTGGTAACATAGCTATGTGTTCCAGCTAAACTTGATTCAAAGGGACAAGTTACATTAACATTGTATCTAAAAGGAGAACGATAAAAAGCACCGCCTAGAATGTTAGCACTGGAATTTTCCCAACTGAAAGATCTTCCATCTGTTGTAATATACTTGAATCGAACTTCAAAAACATCACCTCCATTAAATTCTCCATCTTGAACATTTAAAAATTGTTTCAATTGATTTAATGTGATTGTAACGGTTGTTCTTGGCAAACCAATTGGTCCTTCAGTAAAATTGGTTGGTAGCAAGTTATAAAGGAAAGTCTCTTCCACACTATAATCAGTGTCGTCATCTGTATTGTCTTTAAAACTCGCATAAACTTCTACTTTCTCCATGAGTTTTCCATTCATTTTATCTTGAGCTTCAAGAATAACAGAAAAACTGGCATTGTCATCGCCTAGAGCAATTTCGTTACTTATTAATTCTATTGTTCTTAAAACAGCACCACTAGTAGTGTCATCAAGGATGCCGTCAATGGAATTGTCGTTATCTCCGCAGCTGTATAATAGTACAAAAGCAGTAATTATACTTAAATTTAATATTTTGTTTTTCATTTTCATTTTGTTTTTTTAGTTCCCAATAGGAAAGCCTGTTAATGGATTAGTGTCCCAAAAAACTCTTGTGGTAACATTGTTTTTTTGGTTCACATTAGTATTAGTGTTTGCTTCACTTGATGGATAGAAAAATGAACGAATGTATTCTCCAGGATTTGGATCAATATTTGGTTGAATATCTGTTGGAGCACCTGTTCTTCTGTAAAAATTATAGGCATCAATTCCATTGCCAAAAAGAGAAACAAAAAATTCTTTAGCAATTACATTTAATTTTTGTTGATTACCTACTGCATTATCCATTAAAGTTCCAACCTCGCTGATGTAAGTCGCGTCAACTGAAAGATTTGGAACAAATGCTACATTAGCCTCGGCATCTCTACTGATAAATCCTCTTACTTTGGTAATTGATTTTTGTACCCCTGATTGAACAAATGCTTTTGCATCACCTGAGCCGCCAAATAAAGCCGCTTCTGCTCTTAAGAAATCTATTGTAGAACTCAGAAAAATAGGGGTAATTCCATTTCCTTTTGCTCCAGTGTTTAAATCAGTTTGTTCAAACGTATTGTCATCAAATCTACCTCCAACAGGATAGAGTCCATATGCAGTTTTTTTAGTTCCATCCGGAGGAAGACCTTCATCATTTCCGTGATCTCTTCCCCAATAACCTTGATTGTTTTCAATTCTGCAATACACGTGATTTCCTGCTGCATAATGAGCTGGAATTGGTTCTACAGTACATCTCAAGTCTTGTTCACTAACAGGGACATCATTTACTTGTCTATAGAAATAAAATCTCATTCTAGGATCTACAACACTCTTGGTGTTTTTCATTTGGTTCATTAACCAATTTGACATGTAACCAGATGCACCGGCAGCCCCAGTAGGAGTGTAGTTTGCCGCATATATTGGATGTCTGGTGTCTGGATTTGTGTTGTTTGTGCCCCAAGTGAATTGAAAATCATCTTCTATACTTGTCATATAATTTCCGTTTGAAATAATACTTTCAAACGAAGCTATTGCATTAGGGTCAACTAATCTGCGTTGAATATAAATTTTTAGTTTTAGAGAATTTGTTAATTTAATCCATTTTGACCAATCTCTTTGATAATAAAAATCAAAAGTAGGTTGTGAAGGTGCGTTTGTTTCAAAATTAACTTTTGCTTGATCTAACAATTCTAGAGCTTTTTCATAGATTGAAGCCCCTGAGTCTGGTGCTGGGTTTAAATTAGCAATATCAAATGCCTGTGAATAAGGAACATCACCAAAAAAATCCACTAATGTGATCATTAAATATGCTTCAAAAACTTGGCCCATACCAACATGCTTCGTAAGTCCGTTTTCAACAGAAACTTGATTTAAGAGTCTTATGTTTTTTAGTGTTCTTTGGTAAGTATCTTGCCAACGTGTATCAAAAAAGGAAGGGTCATAAGCGGCAAAATAATTTCTTCCAAACATATAATTTATTC
>JAUXNR010000060.1 GCA_030682755.1 Flavobacterium sp. | reverse complement strand
CAATAACATCAGTGTAGCCATTTATAACTACACGTCCGTTTTTAGGTATCTTTGGAGCTACTACTTTTGATAAGTAATCTTCATAGATTTTAATTGCTTCAGCATTATTAAAATCATAAATCACACTATAGCGAGTACTCTCTTCATTCACAGATGGCTTCCAAAGGACCACATGAGCTTCTTTATCTTCTCTGATTGTTTGGCCTTCGGGTGTTATTCCGATTAAAGAAATTGTATAATGGCCTTCTTCACGAGTCCCTAAAATGGTTTTAGTTGGAATACTGGCTGATTCTTCAGTATAAGGGCCATATTTTTGAATATTGCCTTTTTCGTCTTTTACTTCTACATTCCAAACGGTAAAGGCTTCTTTAGCACCAGGTAAATTAAACGTAACATGACTACTTTCCGGAGCTACTTTTGGACCGGTTAATACAATTGGTTTTAAAGGAGCATTAGGGCCACTTTGAAATTCCATCAACAATTCAGGAGAGCTACTTTCGATAGAAACTCTACGGTCACCTTGACGCAATAATTCTAATTCTAAAGTACCACCAACTTGTTCTGAAGGTAATTTTGGTTTGGTTCTTCCTTCAATAGTTATTCTGTTAGGTGAAATCTCAAATACAGACGTTAAATATGTTTTGATAGATTCAGCCATTAATTTTCCGTCTTCCGGACCTTTTTCAGATGAACCAACCAATTTTATTGTAGTAGATGGGTTTTTTTGCATACGATCTCCTAAAATGTTCAGGATATTATAATATACAATCATTCCACGGTCAGAACGGCCTGAAAGATTAATTGGTTTAGAAGTTTCTAATTGATCCTCTTTAAACTCTTTTACTTGATTTTTATTCAATAATACGTAGCGTGAAGGGATTTCGGTTGATCCTAAATCAAAGAAAACATAGTTTCTCAAAGGAAATGTTTCACTTACAATAGGTGCGGTATTCGCATTAGTTGGTGAATTCACACTAAAAGTGTACGGTTTGTTAGTTGGTACTTCTGACAGCGATTCTATTTTTTTACCTTGACCAAATTTTAAAACAATTCCTGCTCTAACCGTTGAAATATTCCATGATTCAGAAGAACGTGGATTTTGTCCAAAGTAAGGATGAAATGCAATATAAGGAGAAACTACAAATTGCGTTTTATTTTTAACTGAAGAAAGCATGATATCATAACCCATTCCTACTTGCATCGAAATTATTGATTTTTCAGTATCACTAAAATCACCTCTAACTGCGGGAGTTGGTTCTTGGTCAGGAAAATCAGGATTTATACCTAATTGATATCGGAATGAGTTTTCAAGATTGAAAGCAAAACGAGGGCCACCATAAATATAAAAATCATTTCTGAAAGGAGCGATTCTTAAACTTGGTTCTATGGTTAGATATGTAGTTTTTGTTTTTAAATCTGCCGGACAATTGCAAACTGTCATTACTTGGTCAAAAGAGGCACTACGGTCGTCAAAACCTGCCTGAAATATCAATCCTAAAACTGAGTTCGGTTTGTAATATTCAATGGATGGAGCTATGAATAATCCTGAACCAAAACCATTGTGAAATGCAGCAGGCACGGTTAAATCTGAATTCAGATTTTGTGTAGTACCGCGATAAAAATTCAAATTAGAACCTGCAGCTACTCCAAAATACCAACTTGGTCTGGTATATATTGTTTCTTGAGCCTGAGATGCAAATTGAAATCCCAGTATAAATACAAGTAGGATAAGAACACTCTGCTCTTTTAAACTTGAATAAGCTCTTTTTATTGATTTAATTTTATTGTTCATTGTAATGAAAATTATAGTGTTATAAAAGGGTTTTGGTCAGATTGGACTAAACCCTTTTTTTATTTAGTTAGGAACGTTTATGGTTGTATTAACCATGGTTACAGAAGAAATCAAAGAAATTGCTCTTCCGTTAAGAACCGTTTGAACCGTGTTTCCGGCTGTTGATAATGTCACGCCTGAGTTTGCAACAATGGTTCCCACCATTACTCCGCCACCTGCACCATTAATTGTTGCAGTACTTCCTACTTGCCAAAATACATTTGAAGCGGATGCTCCATTGGTAAGGATTACGCTTTTTGCTCCTGTTGGTCCCGCAATTCCCACAGTTAATCCTGTAGCTGTTTGGAATACCCAAACTGCATTTGGATCACCTTGTGCATCTAAAGTAAGGTTGCCATTTGAAATATTAAAAGTTCCGCTGTTTGATTTATAAACTCCCGGAGCCAATGTTAAACCACCCAATTCACCTGCACCCGGATCAATACCACCCGGCATTACTGCAGGAGATAGTGAAATATATAATGCATTAGCGTCAAGTAAAGCTTGTTGTGCAATTGCAAAACTTGTTGCATTGCCCGGTGTTGGTGGAGCTGTATAAATTCCGCCGGTAACTAAACCTACATTTAAAGGTGTTTGTGTGTAAATATCTCCTGTTAAACCGTCATGAAAACCGGTTACTAAGGTTGAAGCAGCAGTTGTTGAAATACCACCATTGTTAATTACGGTGTTTATTCCTTGGTTTGTTAACCCCGCACTTCCGCCAAAACTAGCTATGTTACTAAGGGATCCTATAATTGGAACTCCTGCTGAATTATTACCTGTGGTAAAGTTCCAAATGTAATTTGATGCCAAACCAACTCCTGCAGGATTTTGAGCTCCTGTAGTAATAGTAGCAGTATATGTTGTGTTTGCAAGTAAATTTGAACTAGGAGTAAAGCTTACTATTGCACCAGAAAAACTAAATGTTACCGGCACTAAAACAGTTCCACTCATTAATGTGAATGTTGAATTGTTTATTGTGGCAGGATTCATTACTTCACTAAAAGTCGCTGTGACTACTTTATTTTGCGGTACATTAGTAGCATTATTCAAAGGATCCGTTAAAATAACTGTTGGAGCAAGTAAAGAACCTGTAGTAAAACTCCAGATATAATTAGCTGTTAATCCAACGCCTGCAGGATTTTGAGCTCCTGTTGTAATTGTTGCTGTATATGTTGTATTTGAAAGCAAACCTGCTGTTGGTGTAAAGCTTACCAGAGTTCCATTAAAGCCAAACGTCACAGGAACCAAAACGGTTCCGTTCATTAAAGTAAATGTAGCATTGTTTAATGTAGCCGGATTCATTACTTCACTAAATGTAGCCGTAACCACTTTGTTCAGCGGAACATTTGTTGCATTGTTTAACGGGTCAGTTAAAATTACAGTTGGAGCTAGAAGCGTTCCTGTTGTGAAACTCCACACATAATCACTTACCATAGAAGTACCTTCTAAATTTTGGGCACCATTTGTAATTGTTGCTGTATATGTAGTATTAGGAAGTAAATTAACTAAAGGTGTAAAACTTACTAATTCCCCAAAGTATTCAAAAGTTACCGGCACCGCTGTTGTTCCATTCATTAACGTGAATGTTGCATTAGTGATGGTTAAAGGATCCATTGCTTCACTAAATGTTGCAGTAATTACTTTGTTCAAAGGAACACCAGTAGCTAAATTAATTGGATCTGTAGCAATTACAATAGGTCTGATTGTTACACCAGTACTGAAGTTCCATACATATTCAATTTGCAGAGCGTTTCCATCTTGATCTTTGACTGTTGTTTTGATTCTACCGGTGTAGGTAGTGTCTTCCAATAAAGTACCAGTTGGTGTAAATTTAGCTGTTGTTCCAGCGGCATCGTCTTCAAATGTGATAACGCCATTAACGGGAGACAGACCTTCAACAGTGAAAGAGGCATTTGTAATTGTTGCCGTTCTCATTTGTTTGTTGAACGTAGCTGAAATAACCTGATCCAGAGGAACATTTAATGCACCATTAGATGGGATAGTTGAAATTACCAAAGGGCATAAGCCGCTTACTGCAATCTCTTCATCATCAGAACAAGATTGAAATAGAACGATTGCCAGCAATGCTAGAATCTTAAAAAGTTTTTTTGTTTTCATTATTTATTAGGTTAAATTATAGATTTGGGAGCTAACCATAATCTACCGCAAATGTTCCCTAATAAACGAACGATAATGTTACACAATTAAAGTATTTAATTACATAATTCAAACTTATTTAATGAGGTTTAGGCCTTTTTTGACAAGAATGAAAGCAATCCCACAACAGCCAGAACACCGCCAATAATCATACTAATCATTCCTTTGTTATCTGTTTTACCAAACAATTCACCAATTTGTGAACTGGCGGAATCCATGTGATTCATACCATAAATAAGAAGAGCTACACCAACGCCTATAAGTACCAAGCTAATAATTTTTTTAGAATCCATGATTGAAGTTTTAGAAGTTATTAGTTAGCAAGGTAGGGTATTATTTAATAGGGGAATGATTTAATTGCTTTTTTGGAACTCTTTAAATAAAAAAAAGAGAACCAATTTCTTGATTCTCTTTGCTTGGTAGTATGAGTTTGAATCTAGCCTTTGTCCGCCGAGGCGAATATGAGTCCTCCGATTTATGTAATAAAAAAAACCCTCTCATTTCTGAAAGGGTTACTTAGTAGCGGGAACAGGACTCGAACCTGTGTCCGCCGAGGCGAATATGAGTTCTCCGAGTTATGTAATAAAAAAAACCTTTCATTTTTGAAAGGGTTACTTCGTAGCGGGAACAGGTTAAATGTTAAAAAGTTAGACTTTCATTTACCATTTAGAATTGCAACCTTTGTTTTTATGAAAATCATGACGGACAGCAAAGTAATTTGTTTTTGTTTATTGTTAATAACTAAAATTGACTTCTATTATAGTTTAAGTTAATTTTGATAAAATAAAAAAACCGAGAGGATCAGTCTCGGTAATCTAAATTTTATGTTTAATATATTCAAGAAGATTAAGTTCTTTGAGTTTACCTTTTTAAGGATTAAATTCAAAAACTAATCTAAAGGGAGAATGAGTAACGGGATGTTATTCGCTCCTCAGACTTTAAAACCATCTGGTGACACAGGTGGTTTTTTTCTTATACAAATATATAAAAGAATTACTCATTTTTGCGTATGGCACTAAATAATTATACCGATTTTTTGTGTTATTCATCGATTTTTTTAAACATTTAATCGTTTTTGTCGGGTATTTCATCGAATTGCACGTGTCATGTCACACGAAATCAAAATTATTTTTCTATTAAAATACCCGCTTAAAATGGTTCTTCTATGGATTAGGTTTAGGTGTTTTAATTATGGTGTTGATTTTCATTTTTAGAAAATGGCTAGGAATGCATTTTACTTTTTTAAAAGCAATTAAATTTTTTAGATAGATTAATCTTTGAGTTTTGCATAATCCGAATAGTAATCATCATCGATTTCTAACCAATTAGATTCATAAATACGAGAATGTGTATCATAAACTTGAGATATAATTTTTTTAGGTTGATATAGTGTACTTATAATATTGTGGTTGAGATTAACCTTAAAAACAATTTCCTCTCCAGGTTTAATCAATTTGGGAAATTCAATGAACTTTGAAATATCAATGTAACCACTTGAATTTTCATTTGTATCATCTTTTCTGTAAATAATATTAATGTCATTTAAAAATCTTTCTTTGTTTCCTAAATTAACTATTCTGAATTTTACTACTGAATAGGTTGTATTTAATCCTAAAAAAGTACCATCTTCAAATTCTTCATATTTACTATATGGCATTTTGCTTCTTGATAATTGAAATTTTATCTTTACACGTCTATCGTACCTAAACTCAAAAATTCTCCATAATAGCACGACAGTCGATACAACTGCTGCATAAATTGTAAGTAAAAATTTTACGTCCTCTGAGTTGTCCTTTAATATTTTAAAAAATTCTTCCATTTTTTATCTTTGTTTGTGAAAAAATCTATTTAAACCAGCCCCAACTATAACCATAACGACAATCAAATATTTTATACCATTCCATAATTAAACAAATTTATTAATAATTTTTTCAATCTTTCCAGCTGTCTATTTGATTCTCTAACAGCATGATGATTCTTAATCATCGTTGTATTTGTGTGGCTAGACATACGTGCAGCGTCTTCCAAAGATAATAATTCAGCTGTTTGATCAAGGTATAAATGCTTCAAGGAAAGAAATCAGTCGTGATTCCTAATTTATCCTTTACGTTTGTTTTCCATCATCTCTAAATGTTCTTGTATACAATTATGTTGACTCCCAGTACTAAATCATTTGAGAAAACATAATCATCAATATGACCTCCAAAGATTTACGGCTTCCATAGATATAAAGCTATATCCTTTATAGGTCGTACAATTCAAGTGAGTTGTTTGCCTTTTTTGATGAGGGTTCTGTAAACTTGTTTTTCCAAATCTACATCTTTTATTTGTAATTTCTACAATTCTGAAGTTCTTCCTCTGGAAGGAAAAAAGATAATTGTAAATCTACATTAGCAATTAGAGCTTTCAGATTTCTTTGTGAGAAACCAAAAGTATTTAGATTTCTATCCAAATTGTATAATAAAAAAAGAGAGCCAATTTCTTGATTCTCTTTGCAAGTTGTTTGAGTTGGACTCGAACCTGTGTCCGCCGAGGCGTATATGAGCCCTCCGAGTTTTTAAAATAAAAAAGCCTCATATTTCTATGAAGCTTAATTCTAGTAGCGGGAACAGGACTCGAACCTGTGACCTTCGGGTTATGAGCCCGACGAGCTACCTACTGCTCTATCCCGCGATGTTTCGGGTGCAAATATACAACCTTTTTATACAATTGCAATATTTTTTTTAATTATTGTGTTTTTTGATCGTTGTAATTTGGGTATATTTGAGAAACAAATCACATGATTTATCTAACCGATCTTATTTCAAAATGGACTAACTCTTTGGAGTGGATGATGTTAGTTATGGTAATTGGTGGTGGTTTATTTTTGATAAGTTATGCCAAGTTTAAACCGTATTTTTATTTTAAACACGCTCTTCAAATTGTTGCAGGAAAGTTTGATAAAACCGAAGATGTTGGTCAGGTAAGTCATTTCCAAGCTTTATCGGCTGTAATTGCGGCAACAGTTGGATTGGGAAATATTTCCGGAGTAGCTGTAGCAATTTACAGCGGTGGACCGGGAGTTGTTTTTTGGATGTGGGTCACTGCTTTTATTGGAATGGGAATTAAATTTTATTCGTGCACGTTGGCAGTATTATTGCGTGAAGTGGATGAAAATGGCATTGTCAGAGCCGGGCCGATGTATTATATGTCAAAAGGTTTAGGAAAAATAGGGAAGCCTCTGGCGATTTTCTTTGCATCGGTCACTCTATTAGGCGTATTGCCGGTTTTTACAGCCAATCAATTGACACAATCGTTAATTGAAGTTTTGCAGCCCAATACCTTTTGGGCGATTGGTGATTTTAATTGGAAACTACTTTTAGGTTCATTATTGATTGTGATTACCGCCACAATTATTTTTGGCGGTTTAAAGAAAATTGTTCGTGTCACTTCGGCTTTGGTTCCTTTTATGGTTGTGATTTATTTGTTGGCGGCACTATTTATCTTGGCCACAAATGGCACTAAAATCTTGCCCACTTTTCAGTTGATTTTTACAGAAGCTTTCAATTGGGAGACTTCCGTGATTGGTGGTTTGTCGGGTTTAATCATTATTGGCATGCGAAGAGCTGTTTTTTCTAATGAAAGCGGATTGGGAACAGCACCCATTTATCATGGTCAATCCAAAACTAACGAGCCGGTTCAAGAAGGTTTGGTTGCCATGCTCGGTCCGTTTATTGATACTATTATAGTTTGTACGATTACGGCGTTACTGATTTTGATAAGTGGCGTTTATTTGGAAGGCGATAAAAACGGTATTGTTTTAACCATGGCCGCTTTTGATCAACTCTTGTTCGGATTTGGCAAACCGTTGTTGTTAATTTTAGTGATGGTTTTTGCTTTATCTACCTTGTTTACCTATTCTTTTTATGGCACACAATGTTTAACTTATCTTGGAGGAATAAAAATTGGCAAGTATTACAACCCAATTTACTTATTGAGTATTATCTTTGCAGCAATTGCTTCTCTCGAATTTGTAATCGGATTGATAGATTTGGCATTTGCTCTAATGAGTATCAGTAATATGATAGCATTAGTGCTTTTAGCTCCCAAAGTAAAAGAAGCAACCTATCATTATTTTAAAAATCAGTATGGAAAATCATAAAGCAGGATTTGTAAACATCATCGGAAATCCAAATGTAGGAAAGTCAACATTGATGAATGCTTTTATTGGAGAAAAATTGTCAATTATCACTTCAAAGGCACAAACAACACGTCATAGAATTTTAGGGATTGTAAACGGAGATGATTTTCAGGTGGTTTTATCAGATACTCCCGGAATTATAAAACCTGCTTATGAAATGCAGGAATCCATGATGCAGTTTGTAAAATCAGCTTTTGAAGACGCAGATGTTTTGATTTATATGGTGGAAATAGGAGAGAAGGAGTTAAAAGACGAAGCTTTTTTTAATAAAATCATTCACACTTCCATTCCGGTTTTGTTGTTGCTCAATAAAATTGACAAATCCAATCAAGAAGTATTGGAAGAGCAAGTTGCATTGTGGCAAGAAAAAGTGCCAAACGCAGAAATTTTTGCTATTTCTGCCTTAGAAAATTTCAATGTAAAAGAAGTTTTTAATCGTATTTTGGAGCTTTTACCGCAATCACC
>JAUXNR010000057.1 GCA_030682755.1 Flavobacterium sp. | reverse complement strand
AAATAACGCTTTATCATTTGGGAAGATAAACTGCTTATGGCATGCTTGGTTTGTTTTTTGGTATTTTAGGAAAAGGTTTATTTCTTGCCGGAATGCAACAGCAATTATCAATTGCAGTCGGAATTTTGATGATTATTTTTGTGTTAGTTCCTGAAAGAATTTTAGCCAAATACAATTTTTCAAAGCCAATTTTTAAATTGATTTCAAAAGTAAAAAGTCATTTGGGGAATCAATTCAAACGAAAATCGCCGGATGCTTTATTCACCATCGGTTTGTTAAACGGATTTTTACCTTGCGGAATGGTTTATGCCGCACTTTTTGGTGCCATAGCCATGCAAAGTGAAATTTTAGGGGTTTCCTATATGTTGCTTTTCGGACTCGGAACCATCCCAATGATGAGTGCTGTGGTTTTGATTTCAAACTTTTTAACCGTCCCCGTTCGTAATAAAATTCAAAAACTTATTCCCGTTTTTGTAATACTCATTGGATGCTTATTTATTATTCGCGGAATGGGATTGGATATTCCATATATTTCTCCAAAAACACTTAGTTTAATAGTACAAGCCAATCCAGATTGTCATAACTGATTATTCTTTTCATATTAAGTGCTAATTTTCTCATAAGTATTTGAAAGTTAGCACTTTTTGATTTGTATATACTACTGTTTTTTTGTGTTAAACTGATTAATATCATACATTTTTTTAAGTAAAATTCCGAAATTTGATAGTATAATAATTCTTAAATCTTTGTAGTATGACAAATTTTGATATAAATCATGTAAAAAATGTAGTGTTGCTTGGACACACGGGAAGCGGTAAAACCACTTTGGCTGAATCAATGCTTTTTGAAGCCGGAATTATCAACCGAAGAGGTACCGTTGAAGATCAAAATACTGTTGGAGATTATTCTGACATGGAACATGAAAAAGGGAAAACACTTTTTTCTAAATTAATGAATTCAAAATGGAGAGGCTATAAAATTAATATTCTGGATACTCCCGGATATGATGATTTATCAGGTGAAATTATTGCTGCCATGAGAGTTGCCGATTGTGGGTTGATGCTCTTGAATTCTAAAATGGGCGTTGAGGTTGGCACCGACATAATCTGGCAATATACAAACCAATTCAAGCTCCCTGTAATTATAGCTGTAAATCACTTGGACAATGATAAATCTGATTTTGACAAAACCATTGCAGAAGCAAAGGAACATTTCGGAAATCAAGTAGTTGTGGTGCAATATCCCGTTAACCAAGGTGATAATTTTGATGCTGTAGTAGATGTCTTAAATATGGTTATGTATAAATATGCTAAGAGCGGAGGAAAACCCGAAAAAGTAGCCATTCCCGATTCAGAAAAAGAAAAAGCCAACAGATTGCATCAGGAATTGATTGAGTCCATTGCAGGAAATGATGAAAATTTGATGGAAAAATATTTTGAAAAAGGAGAGCTAAACGAAGATGAAATGAAATTAGGGTTGCATCAATCTTTAATTAAGCATGAGTTGTTTCCGGTTTTTTGTCTTTCTGCAAAATTAAATATGGGAGCTGGAAGATTGATGGGATTCATTGATAATGTTTGCCCTTCTGCTTTTGAAATGCCAAAACAAAAAACTGTTGACGGAAAAGAAATTGTATGCTCAGAAAAAGGCAACAAAGCCATTTTTGTTTATAAAACGGTTACTGAACCTCATATTGGCGACTTAACTTTTTTTAAAGTTCTTTCCGGGACTATTAAAGTGGGTGATGAGTTAACGAATGAAAATACAGGACAAGTTGAAAAAATTTCTCAACTCTTTGAAATGGAAGGAAATAAAAGAATTCCGGTGGACGAATTAGTGGCAGGAGACATTGGTTCAACACAAAAGCTAAAAAATACACATACTAATAATACATTACACCAGAAAGGTTTTCCTGTTGAAATTGAACCCATTCAGTTTCCTAATCCTACCTACACCGTTGCGGTTGAGGGAATTAAAAAAGGAGAAGAAGAAAAATTATCGTCTGCTTTACATCAATTAGTGGAAGAAGATCCATCAATTCGTGTGGAGGTTTCTGCAGAATTACGCCAAACTTTAATTCATTGTCAAGGAGAGTTGCATCTGGCAGTTATTAAATGGAAATTAGAAAATGCTCAAAAACTTTCTGTTCGTTTTCAAAAACCAAGAGTGGCATATCGTGAAACCATACAATCAGAATCCGATACTGTTTATCGTCATAAAAAACAGTCGGGTGGAGCTGGACAATTTGGTGAGATTGCCATGAGAATTGAACCTTGGTACCCTAACATGCCTGAACCAACGGGTGTTTCCATTCGCGGAAAAGAAGAGATAGATTTACCTTGGGGCGGAAAGCTTTTGTATTACAACTGTATTGTTGGTGGAGCAATTGACGCCCGTTTCCATCCTTCCATTCTTAAAGGAATTATGGAAAAAATGCATGAAGGACCATTAACAGGTTCTCATGTTCAAGATGTTAGTGTAATTGTTTATGATGGAAAAATGCACCCTGTTGACAGCAATGATTTATCCTTTAAAATTGCAGGAATGATGGCGTTTAAAGAAAATTTTATCAATGCAAACCCAAAACTTTTGGAGCCAATTTATAAAGTTGTCATTACTGCTCCGGAAGAGATAACCGGAGCCATTATGAGTGCCATTCAGTCTCATCGGTCTTTGGTGGAAGGGATGGACAGTGAAGGTCACTTTACCATAATTAAGGCTTTGGTTCCTATTGCCGAAATTCATGAGTTTACAAGTGATTTGCGGTCTCTTTCACAAGGTAGAGCAAGAATAGCTATGGAATTTGATCATTATGAACCGGTAGCCTATGAAATTCAAAATAAACTGATAGCCGAATTTCAAAACGAAACGGTTGAAGTTTAAAGAATTGATTTTATTGATTTAATACTATGAGATGCTGAACTTTCACTAGAAATAGCTTTCATCCTGAAATCACTGTCATGCTGAACTTGTTTCAGCATCTCATTAATATAAAAAAAAACCGAAACAAGTTCGGTTTGACAAATAAAGTCGTTTGTTATAAATAAAGGTTTTTGTAAGTCCTCAAACCGTCATTGAAAATAATTCCGTTTCCGGTTTATTCCGATTTAATCGCAAGTCAAATGCCATGCAAATGTTTCGCACAAATGCTTTGCCTTTTTCGGTTACGGTTATTGCATTTTCTGTAATTTGAACCAAACCATCGTGTTCCATTTCATATAATCGTTCTAAAACTTCGGGCAATTCTGAAAAGTAAGTGCCATAATCTGACCAAGTAGTATGAAATTGACACATCAAATTCAAAATATGTTTTCGGATGATTAAATCTTCGGGAGTAAGGATATGACCTCTAAAAACAGGGAGTTCGTTTTGTTCTAAAAGATCATAATAGTCTTCCAATGTTTTTACATTTTGAGCAAAACTGTACCAACTGTCACTGATTGACGATACGCCCAAACCAATCATTACTTGTGTTTTTGAGGAAGTATAGCCCATGAAATTCCGATGTAGTTTCCCTTCTTTAAAAGCATGATACATACTGTCTGAACCAAGTGCAAAATGATCCATTCCAATTTCATGATAGCCTTTTTTAGAAAGATGTTTTTTACCCATTTCATATAAAAGCCTTTTCTCTTCATCTCTTGGCAAATCATCATCTTTAAAGCCGCGTTGGCCATTTCCTTTAATCCACGGAACATGTGCGTAACTGTAAAACGCCAATCGATCAGGTTGAAGCGAATTGGTTTTATCAATCGTATCAATCACATCTTCCAAGGTTTGAAAAGGCAACCCAAAGATTAAATCGTGACCAATGGAAGTATAACCAATTTCTCTGGCCCAAAATGTTACTTTTGCCACATTATGAAAGGGCTGCATTCTGTTGATGGCTTTTTGTACCGTTTCAGAATAATCCTGAACACCAAAACTCACTCTTCTGAAACCTAAATCAAATAATTTTTGCAAATGAAGTCGTGAGGTATTATTGGGATGTCCTTCAAAACTAAATTCATGTTCTTCATGCTTTAAAGCTGTTTCAAATAAACCGTTTATCAAGCGTTCTAAATTTTCAGGTGAAAAAAAAGTTGGCGTACCACCACCCAAATGGATTTCTTTGATGATTGGTTTTTTAGGTAAGAGTTCACAATATAATTGCCATTCTTTTAAAACGGCTTCAATGTATGGATGTTCTACATCATGACGTTTTGTAATTCGCTTGTTGCATCCACAAAACGTGCACAAACTTTCACAAAAAGGCAAATGAATATAAAGACTAATTCCTTCAGTGACATTACTTTCTAAAAAAGAGTGTTGCACTGTTTCTTTCCATTTTGCGATAGAAAAATTAGATTCATCCCAATACGGTACCGTGGGATAACTCGTGTATCTTGGCCCGGGGACATTATATTTTTGAATCAACGACATTTCTTTTTGTTTTAAAAAGCAAAAAGTTAAGAATCAATGAGAACATTTTTCATCTTAACTTCTCACTTTTGAAGTAGAATACAAGCCAAAGATAAAAACATCAGAAATGATATAAAATGATAATTATCATGCTGAACTTTTTCCTTAAAAAAGAAATTCCTTTTCTGAAATGAATCAGAAAAGGAATTCTAAATACCAGGTTTATACAAAGTTAAATTGCCTTTTTAATGATTTCAAACCATTTTTCAGCCAATTGATTATCTCTGTAATAATTAATTTGAATGGGTTTCTCATAATTGAAATCATAAAATTTGAAAGGAATTTTTGCTTTGTCAGCTTTGCTTTCAAGAAGTATTTCAACTTTTGTCACCATTTCTTTGCGTCTTTCAGCGGTCTCTAAATGTTCAACTTGACGTTTGATTTCGCAATGATTTATTTCATTTAAATCAGTATAAGTAACAAGTTCCGGTTTTGAGTTTAAATCAATTAAAACAAGTTTTTTCTTTTGCTCGTCAAAAGCAACAATTTTATTATTGATGGCTTCTCTGAGCGTAAAGTCTTTAGAATTTCCTTGATTATAGCTTTTTAAGATTGTTTCAATTTTAGATTTATTAATGTGTTGGGTTCTCAACAAGAGAACTATTGGAATTATGGTAATTAGGATTAAAAACAATCCGATAAATGTGGTTGATGTTTCCATTTTTTTTAATTTTTGAATGTTTGTAAAGTGAGATGACCACTTTGATGGAAGACCAAAGCAGTAGTTGTTAACAATAAACAATCAGGGTATTACCAAAAAAAATGAAAAGGAAAGAGCAGTTTTGAGACTTTCTCACAGCGGTTGTGGTCTTGTCTCGATAGAAAATTTGGAAATTTACCAACAATAAGGGTAAAATCCTTTAATGGTAAAAATTGAAAAAAACTTCCAATTTTCAGGGTATTATCTTTTACAAAACTATACGAAAATGGTTCAGAAATAAGTTGAATGGTTCCAACAGATTGGATGATTTCTGTAGATTGAAATTGTTTTGTAGTGTTTTCTGTGAGGGAAACAACAGCCTCTGCTTTGGGTTGATTTCCCAAAAAGAAAAGCAAGGCTAAACTTGCTAAAAGAAGACTGTTTTTTAATTGTTTCACACAGCAAATGTAGGTATTAATTTGACTCAAAATGTTATAATATTCACAAAAAAAAACCATGTTGCGATAACATGGTTTTTAGAGTTTTTGATTTATTCCTGCTTGAGATTTCTTAATTGCTTTAATTTATCTTTCCAGGTTTTTAATTCATCTTTATGTTTTTCAATGTTTTTGAAAACTTCTTTCACCAAAGGATTGTCTTTTTTAGCATGCGTGAAAAACTGAATGTTATTTTCTAATTGAAAAATTTCTGATTGCACTTCTTCAATTTTTCGAATGATGAATATTTTTTCATTTTCAATTTTTCGGCTGTCATCACCTTCTGCCAAATTTTCAAGTCGGTTAGAAAAACGCATCATGTCAGTGTCTTTCTTGCTTAGACTAAGTTTTTCAAACAAGGCATCTAATATTTTATTGAACTTTCCTTCAATATGACGACGGTTGAAAGGCACTTTTCCAAAAGATTTCCATTGCTCAATGTGTGCTTTTATAGCCGCTAAATCTGTTTTATGATCGCCAACCAATTCAAAAGTTTTCAACGTTTCTAAAAACTCTTTTTTCTTGTCAAAGGCTTCAATTTCTTCAGAATTAGCATCATTGCGTTGCGTTTTCATTCTGTCAAAATAATGATTGCAAGCCGATTTGAATTCTTTCCAAATCTTATCAGAATATTTTCTTGGAACATGACCAATTTGTTTCCACTCTTCTTGAATCTGTTTCATTACAGGCGTTGTAGCCGTAAAATCTTCAGAATCTTTTAGTGCATTGGCTTTGTCAACCAAAGCTTGTTTTAGAGCTAAATTTTCATTTTGCTCTTTTTTAATGTCTTTATAAAAATTATTCTTGTGTGCATTAAAATTTCTAACTGCAGTTTTGAAAGCAGCCCAAGTATCTTCATTCACTTCACTTGGAACTTTTCCGGCAGAGAAAAATGCATTTCTCAAATTTTCAACTTGTTCAATAAGGCCTTGCCACTGCGAGTGGTTGGTAACATTTTCAGTGCTCAATTTTTCAATTGAAGCAATAATTTGTTTTTTTACTTCTAAGTTTTCACCTTCTTTTCCTCTTTGTGCTGCAAAAAGTTGTTCACGCTTGTCATGCATCTCTTTGGTTAAAGCACTGAACTTGTTCCAAATTTCTTCACGGTGTTCGCGATCAACCGGACCAATATCTTCTTTCCAAATGCGGTGTAAATCTTGTAATTCTCTGAAGGCTTTGGTCACATCAGTTTCATTGACCAATTCTTCAACTCGAGCTATTATTTTAAGTTTTAACTCTAAATTATGTTTGAAATCAATGTCTCTCGCTTCACGATCCAAATGCAAATAGTCATAGAAATTCTCTACATGAAAATGATAATTATTCCAAACGTGGTTGTATTTATCTCTCGGGATCGGACCAATATTTTTCCACTCATCTCTTAATTCATTGAAATGCTTCAGTGTATCTTTAATATTTTCCTGAGGATTAATTAAGTTTTTGATTTCTTCAACAATTGCCAAACGACGATCAAGATTTGCTTTTAAATTGTTTTGTAAACTCTTAAAATGTGTATTTTGTCTTGATTTTATGTCCTTATAAATAGAATCAAATTTTGATTTCAACGGAAGATGGTACTCAAATTCTTCTGTGCTTTCAGGATTTTCAGCATGAAATTCATCCTTTTTCTCTTCAATAAAATGATTGTATTTTGATAAAAATTCTTTCTTTACTTCTTCAACATGTTCTTTAACAGACATTACTTTTTCTACCCCTGCCAATTTTTCCAGTTCATCAACCAAAGAATCCATAGACAAGGAAGCATAATCCAACATTGGAATTTCATGCCTGTCTTTTAACGTAGTGTCTTCACTTTCTTCAGCATTTGATTCTTCAATGGCATTTAAAGCTGCTTGATGTTCATTTGCAGAAACAGGAGCGGCTTCTGTAACAGGGGCTTCTGTTGCAACTTCTTCTTCAATTGAAGTGCTTTCAGCTTCAGCAATTGCTTCTTGAGTTTCTTCCGCAACCGTGTTTTCAGGGGCAATTTCTTGATCTTCAGAAATTTTTTCTGCGGCTTCAGTTACTTCCTCAACAACCTCATTGACTTCGTTTGAGACAACGTTTTCTTGGTTTCCATCTGACTCATTTTCAATGGGAGTCAGGTTATCATTCTTTTCTTCTAACATTCTACTAATGTGTAAGGTTTATAAAAATAGGAGCGAAAGATACTAAACGCCAAGCAAAATTCAAAGGAATCATGTTATATAAACGTAAAAAAACGATAAAAACACTATTGTTTTTTAAATTACAAAGTAATGTAATCTATTACAAAAGAGGGGGATATTATAAATTATTCCAAGTTTTCCAACCTTTTTCAGCTTGCAAAAGCAGCATTTCATAACCGTTTTTAATCGTGCTACCTTTTGCTTTTGCTTTTTTTAAAAATTCGGTTTCTTCCGGATTGTAAATTAAATCAAATGCAATATGATCTTCCGTAAAATAGTCATACGGAATAGGAGGGAAATCCTCTGTATTCGGAAAAGTGCCTAGAGGTGTACAATTGATGATGATTTGATAATTGTCAAATGTTGTGGCATTTAAAAATTTATAATCCAAACTGTTTTCTTTTTTACTTCTTGACACAAAAGTGTATAAAATCCCGAGTTCATCTAAAGCAAAGGCCACAGCTTTTGAAGCTCCTCCTGTTCCAAGAATGAGAGCTTTTTGGTGATGCGGTTTTAAAAGCGGTTGAAGTGCTTTTTTAAAACCATAATAGTCTGTATTGTACCCTTTTAATCTTCCTGATTTTGTAATTTTAATACAATTCACAGCTCCTATTTTGGTCGCTTTTTTTGATAGTTTATCCAAATAAGGAATGATTTTTTCTTTATATGGAATAGTGACATTTAGACCACTAATGTTTGGATGGTCACGCAATAATTTTGGAAATTGAGCAATGGAAGCCAAATCAAAATTCTCAAAAATACAATTGGAATAGCCTTCTTTTTCGAATTTTTCAGTAAAATATTTTTTTGAAAAGGAATAAGAAATGTTTTTCCCAATCAGGCCAAATACTCTATTTTTTGTTGGTTCTATTTCCATACCATTCTAAACTTAAAACAATTAAGATTCCAATTCCTATATAAAAAACTGCCCAAATCGTATCTGCTGAAAAATCAGGAAAATAACGTTTGTAGGTGGCTACAATTTGATTCCCGTTTCTGTCTAAAACAAAATTGTCACCCACTTTTAAAAATACTTTGTGTTTCCAAGGCCAAACAACGCCTAATGAACCGATAATAAACCCAAGAATTGAAGCGTAAGTTATTTTTTTAAAGTGTTTGATCAAATAGCTCAGAAGGTTCGAAAAGGTAACCAAACCGGTTAAAGAGCCCAACGTGAAGCAAAATAAAACTTTTAAAAGATGTATTCTTGACGGATTATCTATAAAACTAAAATCTCCGGTAAGTAGTTCTGCAATGGTATCATAAAGTGAATTAACGGAATCTACCAACAATAGAACATAATTACCCATTAACATCATGATGAATGATCCCGAAAGTCCGGGTAAAGTCATTCCTGAAACACTGATAATGCCACAAAGAAAAACAAAAAGCAGATTTGAATTTTCTGTTGCCGGGTCAAAAAAGCTAATGCCGATACCCAGTAGCGAACCAATAATTAAGGCAGTTTTAGAACTCTTACTCCAGTTTCCTTCAAAATCTTTATTGATGTAATAAATGGAACCGATAATCATCCCAAAAAAACAAGACCAAACTTGAATTTCATATCGGGCCAAAAGGAAGTCCAGAATTTTTGAAACACTAAAAAAGCTAATGACCATGCCCAGAATTAACAAAAACAAAAAAGTTCCGTTGATGTAGCGGTATAAACTTTTGAATCTTCCGGCAATTAAAAACTTAAGTGCAGTTTTATTTATGCGTTTAAAGGAGTGAATAAACTCTTCATAAAAACCCGCAACAAAAGCAACAACACCTCCTGAAACTCCGGGAATTTTATTGGCAAGTCCCATAGCAATTCCTTTCAGGACTAAGAATATTTTGTCGGTGAAACTTCTTTGAGTTTGCATTTATTTTGAAAATTTAATGGCTATTTTTTCAATAATAAAGATAGTTAAAAAACCAACAATCATAAAAAGTATAGCGAAACTTAATAAATTATCTCCTTCAAAATACTGCGGTAAAATGCTTTTCTCCAAAAACGGAACCTCATTGCCATGCGAATCAATTCGTGTTTCAAGCACTTTTTTCCAGGGCCAGACTTTGTTCAATGAACCAAGCATAAAACCTGTTAATAACGATAAGGTGATGTTTCTGTAATTGTCAAACATCCAATGCAAAACTTTAGAAAACAATTTTAAACCTAAAAGTGCTCCTAACGCAAATGTTCCGAGTTTTAAAATGGCTTGCCACAACAATTCCATATTCAAAGACAAAATAGCTTCTCTAAACTGATTGATTGTACCGATTGCCACAGCATAAGAACCCATCAGTAAAAGAATGAAAGCTCCTGAAACACCCGGAAGAATCATGGCGATGATGGCAATAAAACCGGATAAAAACAAATAAGGATAACTCTCAGGTGATGTAATTGGGTTGGCAATCGTGATAAAGTAGGAGAGTAGTGTGCCGATAAGGAATGTAATCACAACGGGAATTGAATACTTTGTTATTTGTTTTCCCACAAAATAAATACTGGCCACAACCAGTCCGAAGAAAAAGGACCAGACCAATATGGGTTGATTGGCCAATAAATAAGTGATTAATTTTGAAAGGGATAAAACACTTATTGCAATTCCGGAAACCAGAGCCAATAAAAAACTACCATTGATTTGTTGCCAAGCAATTTTAAACCCGTTTTTTTTCCATGACGAAAAAAAACTGAAGTCCACTTTATTAATGGAATCAATAAGTTCTTGATAAATACCTGAAATAAATGCGATGGTTCCTCCTGAAACTCCCGGAACAACATCGGCAGCTCCCATGGCAATTCCTTTGAGGGTTATTAAAAAATAATCGGGAAATAATTTTCTCATAAAAAAAAGCGTTCCGCTTTTAGAACGGAACGCAAATTAGGGAAAAATTTGTAAAAATTTTAGAAATATAACTTAAGTTTTTAAATGTTTGGTTATCACATTTTGAACTATTTTTTTACTCCAAATTACAGGGAATAATTCTTCTAACAAACTCACGTTTTCTGAACTCAAACGCAATGCATTGGTCAAATGGAATTTTCCTTTGGTTGTATTTTGCAACATATAATGGATTCCGGCCAATCGGTATTCAACTTCAAACGAGTCCGGAAAGTATTCAGAAGCTTGTACTAAGGTTTGAATGGCACTGTCAAATTCTCCTAAAAATTGCATAATGTCAACCCAAAACAACCAAGTGTCTAAATCATAATCGCCAAATTCTACGGCTTTTCTATAACCGTATTCCGCTTCTTCATAGAAATTCATTTGACGGTTTATCGTTGCATATCGCTTCCAATACAATTGGTTTTCATTATCAATCGCAATGGCTTTGTTTACAAAAAACAACGCTTTTTGATAATTTTTTTGACGAATGTAAAAGTCTGTAATCGCAATCCAACCTTTATCCAAAAGCGGATCTTCATGAACGGTTTTGTTGTAATATTTTAAAGCTTCAGCTTTATTGCCTAATTTTTCATGACATTTGCCAATTCGCAATAAGGCATAGGAAGTTGGATCTTCCAATGTAATTGTGTGTTCATAGCTTTCAATGGCTTCTTGATACCGTTTTAACTTCTCTAAAGCCTTTCCTTTTTCCATGTGAGCTCCAATGAAAAAATCGTCAATCAGCGTGGCATAATCAAAACTACGCAATGCGTTTTCATAATCTTTGATGATGTAACTCAAACGACCTTGTTGGTGCCATGCAATCTCACTATACGGATTTTTATCAATGTATTGATTTAAGAAAGCTATAGCCTCTTTATGTTGGTCTAAAAATTCAAAACAATATACCACATTATAAAGAGCCGATTGGTCTTCAAAATCGTCTTCAAGACATAAAATAAAATTCTGTTTTGCCATTTCTAAATTGTCAAGAAACAGGTATTCCATTCCCATTAAATTATAGACATCGGCATAATCTTCTGTAAATTCTAATGCTTTTTCAAGTTCTTTGATTGCTAACTCATGTTGGTCTCTTTTCGAGAAAATGTTAGCTTTTTGAATGTAAATTTCTTCGTTGTGAGGCTCGATGGCATACAATTCATTGAGCATTTTTTCTGCCAAATCGAGTTTGTCGTCATAAATCAACATTTCAATGTGTACCAATTTTAAACCGGTAGATTTGGGATGTTGTTCGAGAGCTAATTTTAAGGCCTTTTTTGCCAGAGATGCCTTGCCCATATCCAAATAATGAAGAATGATATCTTCAAACTCTTCAGAATCAAAAAAGAGAACTTTGTTCGTCTTTAACATTGATTCGAACTTGGATAGGGATACGTTGTAATCGTCTTCTTCGTGACTTAAATGCATACTCAGTATTTTTAAAATTATCCTTTTCTAAAATTAGTCAAGGATGTAATTGAAAATTGGAAAAAAAGGATATGTTGTAAACAATTTAATTAACAATTTTTTTTGATAAATGGTTAATGGTAATCGGAGACGGGTTTGTGATATTATTTTTTATAATAAATCTCCTCCAACGCTTCCAAAATGATTGCACAACCTTCTTTAATTTCTTCTTCAGAAATGGTTAGTGGTGGTGTAATTCGGATGGCTCTTCCTTCAAACAATAACCAAAATAAAATCAAACCTTTATCCTGGCATTTAAAAATTACTTCGTTAGTAATTTCCGGTGTTTCAACCATGGCCGCCAACATTAAGCCTTTTCCTCTAACTTCTTTAATCACAGGATGAACCAAAAGTTCACGAAACAGTTTTTCTTTAACCAAAGTCTGTGAAATAAGGTCGGTTGCTGTGATTTCACGCAAGGTGGCCAAGCAGGCTGCCGCTATGACAGGATGTCCGCCAAAAGTGGTGATGTGTCCTAATTTCGGATTGTCACTCAACAAATCCATGTATTCAGACTTGGCTGTAAAAGCTCCAACCGGCATGCCACCGCCCATTCCTTTTCCCATAATAACTACGTCAGGAATGACATTGTAGTTTTCAAAACCAAATAATTTTCCGGTTCTGCCAAAGCCGGGTTGAATTTCATCAATAATTAAAAGGGCACCCACTTCCTCACAACGTTCTTTTACTTTTGTTAAAAAGCCGTTTTCAGGCTGAATAAATCCGGCACCGCCTTGAATGCTTTCTAAAATGATTGCGGCTGTTTTGGTCGTTATTTTTGCAATATCTTCTCCGTTATTGAATGTGATAAAATCAACATCGGGCAGTAACGGACGAAAAGCTTGTTTTCGTTCTTCAAAGCCCATCACGCTCATAGAACCCATAGTGTTGCCATGATACGCATTGTGACAGGAGATAAATTGACTTCGTCCGGTAACTCTTCGGGCTAATTTCAAAGCTCCTTCTGTTGCTTCTGTTCCGGAATTTACAAGATAGGTCTTTTTTAAAGGCTCAGGCATGTAATGGGCCAATAGTTTGCAAAATTCAACAGCCGGATTTTGGGCATATTCCCCATAAACCATAACGTGTGAATATTTATCCAATTGGTCTTTAATGGCTTGATTTACCCTAGGGTGTTGATGTCCTAAACTACAAGCGGAAACTCCGGCCACAAAATCCAAATATTTTTTTCCGTTAGTATCATCAATATAAGAACCCTTTGCATGGGAAACCTCCATAGCCAAAGGATAAGGTGAGGTTTGGGCTTGATATTTCAGAAAGTCTTCTTTCATTTTTGTAATGGTAAAAGGTAATCGGTAAAAGAGTGTAAAACTTAAATCTTTGTCTTCTGACTATTTTTCTTTTTTTCTTCTACTTCAACTTCTAAGGTTTCTTTTCGCACTTCTAAAGGCGTGTCTTCTTTTAATTTATCGGCTTCTGTCTCTTTTTTCATTTGAAGATCATATTCTTTTTCTTCTTCAGGAAAGATATCGTCTTTCGTGAGAATCCGTTCGTCACCCCGCCAAATAAAGCCTCTTAATTTTCGGGCATTTTCTGGGAGTTCAGATTCGGGATAAATATCACCATCCACTTGCGTAAAAAAGGTAATGGTGTCAATGGCGTTTCCGTCTAAAGTCATGTTGATGCTACTACAAGCACTTTTATTGATTCCAATCAATTCCTGCTCGTCGTTTCTCATGTAATAAATCACTTCGGTGTTTTTAACAACATCCACTTCATATAATTTATTATCTCTGAATTTTCCATAAAGATTTTGACCTTTCACCTGATTGTAGCCTGTCCCAATCGTGTCTTTTGACGCAATAAACGTGTTGTTCAATACTTTTAAAGAATCGAGTTTTTCCGTTTCTTTATTGGAAATCAAATGCATGACATCGCCTGTCATTTGATTGTCATAATTCCACAATACGGGCCTGCCAATGAGTTTGGTAATGCCTATTTTTTCTTCAGATCGGAGCGAATCACATTTTCCGCTCATGTCCGTCTTATAAAACCGAACGTTTGGAAAGGCTCTGACAACTCGGTTTTCCGGTTTCCCGGTAACAATTAATTTTTTGCCATGCACATACAACGTGTCGGTTTCAACCAAAGTCATGGCAACAGCTTTGTGGGTCATCATTAAAGAATCTTTCAAGCGATATACTTCGCCATAATGGCCTTTCACAATGCTATTGTTAACAGAATCCGTCACTTTTACATTTCGGGTTGCTGAGGCAAACTCTCTGTTTCGGTCATAATACAAACTGTCGCCTTCAATCAATCGGTTGTTGTATTTGATATAAGAATTTTTTACAAAATGCGAAAAATTCCTCTTGGTGTCATAAAATCCTTTTTCGGTATAGATATAATTTTCATCACTCGTAATGGTGGATGGCCCAAATAAATAGGCATGTCCCACATTTTCATAATAATCCAAATGATTGGTTTTGATGACATATTTCGGATTGGTAATGGTAACGGCATTTCTAAACTGGTACATTTTTCGTTGAACAATATAGGTCCCGGCTTGACTGACTAACACATTTTCTTTATCGTTGATAGTGCCACCCGTTCTGTAAAAAGCTTGTTGTGAATTCCGGTCAAAGTTTACAACTTCCGATTTTAAAGTAGAACTCGGAGAAGTCATAATCACATTTCCGGAAGCATAAGCCTGCTTGTTTTCGCCATTGTATTCTGCATAAGTGCTGGTCATGGTGATGGTATCACCTTGCACCATCCGAACATCACCAAAAGCTTTGATGTAGTTTTCTTTTTGAAACCAATAGGCTTTGTTGCAATACATGGTAATTCCATCATGAAAAACACGAACATTTCCATATAACAAAACAGCATCAGGAACTTCGGTTTGATCAACATTAAAAAACTCAGAGTATTCAACAATGATTTTTTTTGCTTGTTGAGCAATGGCATTTTGAAACCCGGAGAGCATTAGAAGTAATAAAAGAAGCTTTTTCAAATCTAAATTTTTGTCAAAATTACTAAAATTCAAAGAAGGACAAGAGGTGTTAAGATTTATTTAGGCTAAAGAGAAGCATTTACTACCACAGTTAAATACAAAACCCATTAAAATCAGTGTTTTACAAGGCTTTTGGTAAAGGTATAGTGAATGGAACCGACTACTGTTTTTTGGGGTTTTCGTCCACATTTGTTCGGTAGTTGTTCGGTAATTGTTCGGAAAACACACCCTTTTTCCGAAGACGGTTCGAACAAATCCCAAACAAATCCCGAACAAAACCATTTTGAAGGTTGAGAAATAGCCATTTCTAAACAAACGTCGTATAAATGTGTTATGTGTTGAGAAAGTAGAGTGGTGGGAGGGTTTTATAGGAACA